>JBOHPM010000207.1:0-5964 GCA_050731715.1 Candidatus Rokuibacteriota bacterium | reverse complement strand
AGCGTCGAGGTGGCCCCCGGCACGCCTTCCAGCACCACCACGTTGCCCTTGTTCTTGAGGGTCTTGATCATCAGCTCCGCCGTCAGCTCCCCGACCTTCGCGCTGTCGTTGACGAGCTGCACGTCGAAGCAGTCGCCAACTACCTTGCGATCGTAGGTGATCACCTTGATGCCCCGCTTGGTGGCCCGGCACAGGGGATCGGCAATCGCCTTCTCCTCGATGGGCTTGACCACCAGGAAGTCCACCTTGCGCGCGATCATGTCCTCGATCGTCGCGATCTGCCGCTCGACCTTGCCCTGTCCGTCCGTGGCCAGGTGGCGGATGTTCGGATGCTTCTTGAAGGCGGCCTCGTAGACGCTGTCGATGTGCGAGTCGAAGGGTGTCGTCTTGTTGGCCACCGACGTCGCCACGACGTAGGTCTTCTGGGCCAGGCCCGGCCCGGCGCTCAGCACCACCAGCAGCAACGCCGCCACCACCGCCATCCCCCGGCGCCCTCTCACCATGAGCCTCTCCCTTGTGGGCCTGGGCGCGCCCGCGGCGCTCAGTCGCCCAGCTCGAACGTTTGCCCCACGCGATGATGCATCGCTAACAGGTACGGGCGCCAGCGCTCGGCGGCGGCCGCCGCCGTGGGCAGCACCCGGTGGAGTCGGTCGGCCAGCTCGCCGATCGCGCTCAGTACCCGGGCCGTCTCCAGGCCCGTCACCTGCCCGTCTCGGACGACCTGGCACCCATCGACGTACACGCGGTCGACCGACGACCCGTTCTCGCAGTACACGAGCTGCCGGATCACGTCGTTGAGCGGCCAGAAGGCCAGGGTCCGGCGCAGCACGACGACGTCGGCCCGCTTGCCGCGTTCGAGGCTGCCGATCTCGGCGTCCAGGCCCACCAGGCGCGCGCCGTGGAGCGTGCCCATCCGAAAGGCCTCGGCCGCCGACAGCCAGCGGCTGACGTCGTGGGTCGTCAGCTTGTGCAGCAGCGCGGCCACCTTCATCTGGTCGAAGATCGAATAGGCGTCGCTGGTGTCGCCGCCGTCCGTCCCCAGCGCCACGTTGGCCCCCGCGCGCAGGAGCGCCACCACGGGCGCGATGCCATCCCCCAGCTTGCCGTTGGAGCACGGGTTGTGGGCCACGGAGGCCCGATGGCGACCCAGGATCTCGACCTCCCGCGGCGTGACCCAGATACAGTGCGCGAATGACGTCCGCGGGGTGATCCAGCCGATGGCATCGAGGTGCTCGAAGAGCGGCCGCCCGAACCGCTGCCGGCAGGTGACCGCCTGGGCCCGGGTTTCCAGCGCGTGCGTGTGGACCCCGCAGCCGTACCGCTCGCTCCGGTCGAGGCACCACGCGAGCAGCCGGTCGCTGCTGCGCTGGGGCCCCGAGGGGCCGAGCATCGGCCGGATCCGTCCCGCCCGCGCCGACAGGCGCCTCACGATCTCCTCGAGCGCCTCCAGCTCGGCCTCGATGGGCGGCGCCTTGGCCTCGCGCACCTCCTGCTGCAGCGCGGGGGGCAGCGCGGCCACGTCGAGCGGCATCGTGTCGAAGACCGACAGATCGGTGACGGCGGGGGCCAGGAACACCCGGAGCCCCGCATCGTCGTAGGCGCGCACGACCGCCTCGGTCTTGGCGAGGTCCAGCACCGGGCGGCAGAAGTAGTGGTGCAGCACCGTCGTCACGCCACGCGTGAGCATCTCCATGGCGGCCAGGGCCACGACGCTGTACCAGGCGTCGGGGCCGAGGTCGAGCGCGCTCTCGATGGCGGCCTTGTAGGCGAGCCAGGGCTCCAGCGGCAGGTTGTCGCGCAGGCTCCTCTGTAGGATCTCTTCGATGTGACTGTGGCAGTTGACGAGCCCGGGCAGCACGATCCGCTCGCGGCACTCGACGACCTCGTCGGCCCGGTGCGTGGGGTCGTGGGGGCCGACCGCCACGATCCGCTCGCCCTCGATGCGGACGTCGCCGGGGTTCCACACCGTCCCGCCAGCGTCGCCGGTCACCACGCAGCCGCCGCGCAGCAGCAGGCTCATCGTCGCGCCTCGCCGTATACACTCGCCGCTTCCGCCCGGTCAAGGGGTTTGTCGGGATGGGACGGGCCCGTCTTGCGCACGAGGGGGGCGACCGCGCATCCTAGGCGCGTGCGGGTCCCGACACAACTGGCCCGGCCGTTCGCGGCCAGCACCGCCTTGTTGACGGTCGTCGCCATGCTGGCGTTCGCCGCCAACTCCCTGCTGTGCCGAATGGCCTTGGGGCAGGAGCTCATGGACGCCGCGAGCTTCGCCACGGTCAGGGTGATCTCCGGAGCAGTGACGCTGAGTCTCATCGTGCTGCCGCGCTGGCGGGCCCGGGGCCGCTCGTCGACCGACTGGCGGTCGGGGGCCATGTTGTTCACCTACATGGTCTGCTTTTCCTTCGCGTATCTCTCGCTCAGCGCCGGCACCGGGGCCCTGATCCTCTTTGGCGCGGTCCAGGTGACGATGTTCGTCAAGGCGCTGCGGGGCGGCGAGCCCTTCCCACTGTTGTCGTGGGCCGGACTCATGCTGGCCATCCTCGGCCTGGTCTACCTGGTCTCCCCGGGCGTCACGGCCCCCGACCCCCTGGGGGCCGTCCTCATGGCGATGGCAGGAGTCGCCTGGGGGATCTACTCGTTGCTGGGCCGGGGCGCGGTCGATCCCCTGGAGGCCACCGCCAACAACTTCATCGTCGCGGTGCCCCTGGTGCTCATCGTCAACCTCGTGTTCGTGGGCGAGCTCTCCGGCTCGGCGCGCGGCCTGGCCCTGGCCGCGGCCTCGGGGGCCAGCGCCTCCGGCCTGGGCTACGTCGCCTGGTATGCGGCGCTGCGCGGCCTCACCGCCACGCGGGCCGCCACCGTCCAGCTCTCGGTTCCCGTGATCGCCGCCTTCGGCGGGATCATCCTGCTGGCCGAGGCGCCCACCCTGCGCCTGGCACTGGCCTCGGCGGCCACGTTGGGGGGCATCGGGCTGGTGCTGGCGCGGCAGGTGGCCCCCCCCGCGACCATCGGCGCGCGAGCCTGACGTCGCAAGCTCACCCCTCCGCGATGGCCGCCGGCCGCTCGACGTCGGCCGGCGCCTCCACGATCCGCGGCCGCCGGCCGAGGAGGAGGACGAACGGGATCACGGCGGCAAAGATCCATACCAGACGCCAGAAGTTGTCGAGGAACGACACGGTCAACGCCTCGCGCTGCACGACCTCGTACAGGTGGGCCCACGCCTGCCGCTCGGCGGTCACCTCATCGGCTCCGCGCGTGGCGAACGTGGTGGCCAGGCTGTGCACGCGGTCCCACACGTCGGGATCGTACAGACTCACGTGGGGGGCCAGCCGGGCCTGGTGGGCCTGGGCGCCACGTTCGAGCAGGGTCGCCGCGGCGGCGATGCCCACGCTGCCGCCCACGGTCCGGATGAAGTTGAAGAGCCCGGAGGCGTGCCCCAGCTCGCGCATGGGGACGGCGCTGAGGGCCACCGTCGACAGCGGCACGAACGTGAAGCCGATGCCCAGCCCCTGGATGAAGCGCGGCAGCATGACCTGCCAGTAGCTCGCCTGCAGCGTGAGGGTGGCCATCAGGTACATGGCGTAGGCGTTCAGCACGCAGCCGGTCACGATGATCCAGCGAGGATCGATGCGGTTCATGAGGGCGCCGGCGATCGGCATCGTGACCAGCGTGGCCACGCCGCCCGGCGCCAGCACCAGCCCGGCCAGCATCGCCGTGTAGCCCATGAGGATCTGCGTGAACAGCGGCGAGAGCACCATGATCCCGTAGAAGGCGATGCTGATGACGAACATCGCCGCCGTGGCCGTGGCGAACGTGGGGTGCCGTAGCACGCGCAGGTCCACCACCGGCTCGGCCGCCCGCAACTCGCGCACGACGAGCGCCCCCAGGGCCACCACGGCCAGGAGGCTGAGCCACACGATGAGGGGCGAGGCGAACCAGTCCTCGCGCTGGCCGCGGTCGAGCACGAACTGCAGGGCGCCGACGCCGAGCACGAGCAGGACCAGGCCGGGCGCGTCCACGCGCCGTACCGCGGGCCCGGCCGTGGTGGAGTCCGGGATGAAGAGCCAGGCCAGGGCCACCGCTGCGGCGCCCACGGGCACATTGATGTAGAACACCCAACGCCAGCTCCAGTTGTCGGTGATCCAGCCGCCCAGCGTCGGCCCGATGATCGGCGCGAACATGATGCCGATGCCCCAGACGGCCATCGCCATCCCGCGCTGGCTGGGCGGGAACGTCTCGATCATGGTGGCCTGGGACAGGGGCACGAGCGGCCCGCCGGCCAGCCCCTGCAACAAGCGCGCGACCACGATGAAGGCCAGGCTGGGCGCCGCCCCCGCCGCCGCCGACGTGAGCGTGAAGGCCACCGTGGCCAGGATGAACAGACGTTTGCGGCCGAGCCGGTTGGCCAACCACCCGGTGATGGGCAGGCTGATGGCGTTGGCGACGAGGAACGATGTGAGCACCCAGGTGATCTCGTCCACCCCGGCCGACAGGGTGCCGCGCATGTGGTCGAGGGCCACGTTGGCGATGGTGACGTCGAGGATCACCAGGAACGTCGCCATCATCGTCGTCACCGCGACGACGGCCCGGCCGACGCGGGGGCTCACCGCAGCTCGATGACGGGGACGACGGACATGCCGGGCACGAGCAGGGCGTGCCCGTTCTGGCCCGGTTCCAGCACGAGCTTGACCGGGATGCGCTGGACGACTTTCACGAAGTTGCCGGAGGCATTCTCGGGCGGCAGCAGGGAGAACCGCGACCCGGTCCCGCTCTGGATCGAGTCCACCCGGGCCCGGAGCAGGAGCCCGGGATGGGTGTCGACGGAGATCGAGGCCCGCTGGCCCGGACGCACGTGGGTGAGCTGCGTCTCCTTGTAGTTGGCGATGACCCACACATTGTGGACGTCGACGATGGCGAGCAGCGGCTGGCCGGGCTGCACGACCTGGCCCACCTCCACCGTCCGGCGGGTCACGCGCCCGGCGATGGGGGCGGTGATCTGCGTGTACTCGAGGTTCAGCTCGGCCTCGCGCAGGGCCGCGCGGGCCTCGGCCAGCTGGGCCTCGGCGCTGGCCGCCTCCGCCCTGCGGATCGTCACCTCACCCCGGCGGCTCCGCGCGTCGCGCACGACCGCATCGGCCTCCTCGCGCTGCCGGCGGGCCTGCTCCAGCGCGACCCCCCGGGTCGCCACCTCGGCCTGGGTCTGCGCCACCTCGGCGCGCGCCACATCGAGGCGCTGGCGCGCCGCCTCGAGGGCGGCGGCCGCCGCCTTCGCCGCGCTGTCGGCATGGTCGAACTCCTGGCGCGCGATCAGCCGGCGCTCGAACAGCTCCTGCATCCGCCCCCGATCGCCGACCGCGCGCTCGACGTCCGCCTGGCGCATCGTGACATCGGCCTGGGCCGCCTGCACGGCCGCCTGCCGCGCCAGGAGCTGGCTGCGCCGCTCCTCGACCGAGCCCCGCGCGCTCTCGATGCCGAGGGCCGCCCGGGCCGCCGCCGCCTCGCTGAGGGCGATCTGGCTGCGGGTGGACTCGTCCATCATGGGCACCCCGGCCGCGGCCTTGTGCAGGCGCCCCTGCGCCGTGGCCAGCGCCGCCCGCGCCTGCTCGACCTTCACCTCCAGATCGCGCGGATCGAGACGTACGAGGGGCACCCCCGCGGCAACCTCCTCGTTGTCGCGCACGAGCACCCTCACCACGGTGCCGCGGAGCCGCGCGCTCACCGGCGAGACGTGGGTCTCCACGAACGCGTCGTCGGTCGACACGTGACGGTCCCAGTGGCGCCACAGCCGCACACCGTGGACGCCGGCGAGGAGGACAACGAGGGCAAGGAGGCCCAGGCCCAGGGCGCGCCCGCGTCGGCGCCAGCCCCCGGTCCACCGAAACGCGTTGCCGGTGTCGATGCCGCGCACCCTCGCCTCCTACCGCGCCGGCGCCGGGCTTGGCCGGCGGGGCCGGCCGCCGGCGC
>JBOHPM010000206.1:0-5994 GCA_050731715.1 Candidatus Rokuibacteriota bacterium | reverse complement strand
GAGGGCCGCTTCTTTGGGGCGGGTGTCGGTGGTCATGATGGCCTCGGCCGCGGCCCGGCTGCCCTGCGGGGACAGCGCCTTCACCAGTCGCGGGAGCGCGCCGCGGATCTTGTCCATCGGCAGGGGCACCCCGATCACTCCGGTGGCGCCGACGAGGACGTGCCGGCCCGGAATCCTCAGCAGTTCGGCGGTGAGGCGGGTGATCTCCCGGGCGTCGCGCAAGCCCTGCTCGCCAGTGCAGACGTTGGCGCAGCCGCTGGACGCCACGATGGCCTGGGCCACGCCGCCCCGGACGTGCTCCATGGAGACGTGCACCGAGGCGCCCTTGACCTGGTTCGTGGTGAACACGGCGGCCGCGCGGGCCGGCGTGGGCGAGTAGATCAAGGCCAGGTCCTTGCGCCCGCTGGACTTGATGCCCGCCGCCACCCCGCCGGCGAGGATGCCCGGCACCGCGGTGACGCCACCCTCCAGCCACTCGATGTCGCTCGTGCTGGCGGCGCGGGGGGAGGAGCGCGCTGGCCCGGCCACTACGGGTACACCGGCGGCGCCTCGAGCCCCGCCCGCTCACTCCAGCCGGCCAGGAGGTTCAGGTTCTGCACGCCATTGGCGGCGCCGCCCTTGCCGAGGTTGTCCAGTGCGGACAGGCAGACGGCTCGCCCGGTCCGGGGGTCGGCGACGACGACCACGTCACAGAAGTTCGAGCCCAGCACGGCGCGCGTGGTAGGCCGCTCTCCCTCCCCCAGCACGCGGACGAAGGGCTCGCCGGCGTAGAAGTCCCGGTAGACGGCGAGCAGCTCCGTCGTGGTGGCGGGCGCGGCCAGGGTCACCACGGCCGTCGTGTACAGGCCCCGGTTGAGCGGCAACAGATGCGGCGTGAACGTGACGCGAACAGACGAGCCGGCCAGGGCCGAGAGCTCCTGCTCGATCTCGGGCGTGTGGCGGTGCGTGGTCACGCCGTAGGCCTGGACGTTCTCGTTGGCCTCCGTGTAGAGGTACATGGGGTCGACCTTGCGGCCCTGCGCGCCCGCCCCGCTCACACCAGACTTGCCGTCGATGACGATGCCCTCCACACGGCCGAGCCCGGTTCTGAGGAGTGGGGCCAGGGCCAGGATCGCCCCGGCCGGATAGCATCCCGGCACCGCCACCAGCGACGCGCCCCCGATGGCCTTGCGGTACAGCTCGGGCAGGCCGTACACGGCCTCGGCCAGGCCCGGGGCGTCGACGTGGGGCGCCTTGTACCAGACCGCATAGTCGTCGGCCTCGCGCAGGCGGTAGTCGGCCGAGAGATCGATGGCGCGAACGCGCCGTTGCCGCAGCACGGGCACGATCTTCTGGGATTCCAGATGCGGCAGGGCCAGCATCACGATGTCGGCCACGTCCGCCAGCCATGCGGGATCGAGCTCGTGGAAGCGCAGCTCGGTGAGCCCCCGCAGGTGGGGAAACCCCGTCGTCAGAGGCTCGCCCGACAGTCGGTCGGAGGTGACTCCCGTCAGCTCGACATGCGGATGGCGCAGGAGCAATCGTAGGATTTCGGCGCCCATGTATCCGCTGGCGCCGGCAACAGCCACGCGAAGCGTCGCAGCCACCGCCTCTACCGCTTGGAGTATTGGAATTTCTGGCGGGCGCCCGGTTGCCCGTACTTCTTACGCTCGCGCATCCGCGGGTCCCGGGTGAGCAGACCCGCCTTTTTCAGCACCTGCCGCAAGTTCTCATCGAACCGGACCAGCGCGCGGGCCAACCCATGGCGCAGCGCGCCCGCCTGACCGGTGGGTCCACCCCCCATCACCGTGGCGAGCATGTCGAACTGCCCGGCGGTGTTGGTCACTTCCAGGGGCTGGGCGATGATCATCCGCAGCGTCTCGCGGGGAAAGTAGTCCTCGAAGGCACGGCGATTGATGACGACCCGCCCGGACCCGGACCGGATCCACACGCGGGCCACCGACGTCTTGCGACGTCCGGTCCCGTAGAAGCGCTCGACCACCGCCGCCATTATCGCGACCCCGCGGCCAGCGGTTCGGGGCGCTGGGCCTCGTGGGGATGGGCGGTGCCCCGGTAGACCTTCAACTTCTTGGCCATGGCGCGTCCCAGCCGGTTCTTGGGCAGCATCCCCTGCACGGCCCACTCGATCACCCGCTCCGGGTGAGTCCGCAGCATCGTCTCGGCGTTCACCTCGCGGAGGGCGCCGATATAACCCGTGTGCCACCGGTACATCTTGTCGCTTAGCTTGCGCCCGGTGAGGTGGACCTTCTCGGCGTTCACGACGATCACGTGATCACCCATATCCAGGTGGGGGGTGAAGGAGGGCTTGTGCTTGCCCCGGAGGATCGTCGCCACCCGGCTCGCCAAGCGTCCCAGGACCTGGTCGGCGGCGTCGACGACGAACCACTTCCGCTCGATCTCACTCATCCTCTTCCTCGTGCTGTTGACGCTTGCGATAACTCGTGTAAGTAGGCCTGCCATCGACAGAATTGCAACGCCATACTGTACGGGAAATCTCCAGGGCTGTCAACGAAGTGACCAGCCTCGGCCGCTCTCACCCCCTCGTCTTGTCGGGCCAGGGGCAGCCCGCGCGGACCGGACAGGCCGGGCAGAGCGGCTTGCGGGCCGCGCAGGTGCGCCGGCCATGGGCCTGCAGGAGGTGGCACGTCCGCGTCCATTTCGCGCGCGGTAGTACCAGCGTCAGTTGATCGTGGATCTGCACGGGATCGCTCGCGCGGGCCAGGCCCAGACGCTGTGAGACCCGGAACACGTGGGTGTCGACGGCGATGGCGGGCTGGCCGAAGGCGTTCCCCAGCACCACGTTGGCCGTCTTGAGGCCGACGCCCGGGAGCGCGGTGAGCAGGGCCCGCTCGCGCGGGACGTGCCCGCCGTGCCGGTCCACCAGCGCCCGGCCCATCCCGATGATCGCGCGAGCCTTGGCGCGAAAAAACCCGGTCGAGCGGATCTCGGCCTCCAGGGTGGCCGGGACGGCCCGGGCGTAGTCGTCGGCGCTACGGTAGCGCTGGAAGAGCGCGGGGGTGACCATGTTGACGCGCTCGTCAGTGCACTGCGCGGACAGGATCGTCGCCACCAGCAGCTCCAGGGGCGCCGTGAACTCGAGCGCGATGCGGGCCTCCGGGTAGGCCCGCTCAAGAGCCGTGATGATGCGGCGAGCCCGCGCCTTCTTGGCGGCCAGCGCCTCGCGCGCCATCGTCAGCGGCCCAGATACGCGCGCAGGCGGGTCAGACGCTCGCCGAGCGGGGTCGCGGCGAGCCCCTGGGGGTCATGCGGCACCAGCCAGGCCGGGGACCGGGGCGCCACGTCGCCGGCCAGGCGCGGCACGATGTGCCAGTGGATGTGGGCGATCTGGTTGCCGAGAAGCTCGTAGTTGACCTTGACGGCGTCGAACGCGGTGGCCAGCGCGCGGGCGACGACGCTCACCTCTTCGATCAGCCCGGCTCGTTCCTCACGGCTGAGCTGGTAGAGCTCGGTGGCGTGACGCTTGAGCACCAGCACCGTCCACCCCGGGAAGAACTGATCCTCGTTCAGATAGGCCACGGAGCTTCCGAGGTCGGCGACGCGATGATCGGCGCGGGGCCAGCGCCCGCTGCAGGGCGGACAGTCGTCCATGTCAGCCCCGGGCGGCCAGGAACGGGCCCAGGCGGCGCAGGCCTTCCTGGATACGGTCGAGCGCCGCGGCGTAGGAAAAGCGGAGGTAGCCTTCCGCGTTGGCTCCGAAGGCCGCCCCCGGCGTCACCGCGACGTGGCTAGATTCCAGGATCTCGTACGCGAAGGCCCGGGAGTCGCTCGTGTAGCGTCGCGCGTTGGCCAGGACGTAGAAGGCTCCGGTCGGCTCGCGGGCCACGCCCAGCCCGATCGCCCGCAGCCCCGCCACCATGGCCTGCCGCCGCCCGTCGAAGACCCCCCGAAAGCGCTGCGCGTCTCCACCCGCCTCCCGGAGGGCAGCCACCCCCGCCCACTGCACGAACTCGCTGGTGGAAATGAAGAAGTTCCCAAAGGCTGTCTGCAGCCGGCGGATGTGATCGCGCGGGGCGATGAGATAGCCCAGCCTCCAGCCGGTCATCGCGAAGGCCTTGGAGAAGCCATTCAGCACGAAGGCCCGGTCGGTGAATTCCAGGATGGAGCGGTCGCGGCCGGCATAGGACAGGCCGTGGTAGATCTCGTCAGAGACCACCAGGAGCCCGCGCTCCCGGGCCAGCTCCGCGATCGCCGCCATGCGCTCCGGCGCCAGCACGGTGCCGGTGGGGTTGGCCGGGGAGTTGATGACGATCGCCCGTGTGCGTGGCCCCAGGCGCTCGCCGATCGCCTCGGGCCGGACCTGAAAGCCGTCCTCCTCGGTCACGCCGACGTAAACGGGCTGGCCCTCTGCATAGCGGATGAAATTCGGATAGCAGGCGTAGTACGGGTCGGAGAGCACGACCTCGTCTCCGGCATCGAGGAGGTGACCGAACAGCAGGAGCATGGCCGGTGACGTCCCCGGCGTGACCAGGATCTGCTCTGGGGACACCGCGACACCGTAGGCGGACGCGTAGTGCTCGGCAATGGCCTCGCGCAGGGGCAGAATCCCCAGGCTCGCCGTGTAGCGCGTTCGGCCGTCCTTGATCGCCCGCGTGGCCGCCTCCACGATGGCCGGGGGCGTGTCGAAATCAGGCTCGCCGAACTCCAGATGGACGACATCCGCTCCGGCCCGCTCCAGGGCCTGGGCCCGCTCGAACACCTCCACGGCCAGGAAGGGCTCGACGCTGGCCGTGCGCCGGGCCGGCGGCAGCGTCATGGCGCCCGGCGCGTGTCGCGCCGGCGGCGCCGGGCCGCTCCCGTCTCCCACGACGCGCGGGCCACGCCCTCGGCTACGGCCGGCGCCACGTGCTTGTTGAACACGCTGGGAATGATGTACTCCCGGCTCAGCTCGCTCCGGCTCACGCAGGAAGCCAGGGCACGGGCCGCGGCCACCTTCATCTCGTCGTTCACCGTCCGCGCTCGCGAATCGAGCAGGCCCCGGAAGAACCCAGGGAAGCACAACACGTTGTTGATCTGATTGGGGTAGTCGGAACGGCCGGTGGCCATCACCCCCACGTGCCGTTCGGCTTCCTCGGGCTGGACCTCGGGGACCGGGTTAGCCATCGCGAAGACCACCGGCTGGCGGGCCATCCGCTTGATGTCCCGTACCGAGAGGATGCCGGGAACGCTGAGACCGATGAAGACGTCCGCCTGCCGGAGGGCGTCGGCCAGCCGACCCTGGATCTGCCGCGGATTGGTCACCGAAGCCACCCACCGCTTCATGAAGTCCAGGCCAACGGGGCGATCGCGAAAGATGGTGCCATGCTCGTCGACGCCGGTGATGTCGCGGACTCCGCTCGATAACAGGATCTTGATGGTCGCGGTGCCCGCGGCGCCCACCCCGGCCACCACCACCCGCAGCTTCCGAAGGTCCTTGCCCACGATCTTCAGGGCGTTGAGCAGGGCCGCCAGCACCACCACGGCCGTGCCGTGCTGATCGTCGTGGAAGACGGGGATGTCGAGGTCCTTGCGCAGGCGGTCCTCGACCTCGAAGCAGCGTGGAGCGGAGATGTCCTCCAGGTTGATACCCCCGAAGCCAGGGGCCACGAGCTTCACGGTCTCCACGATCTTGTCGACATCCTTGGTGGCCAGGCAGAGCGGAAAGGCGTCGACCTCGGCAAACTCCTTGAACAGCATCGCCTTGCCCTCCATGACCGGCAGGGCGGCCTCAGGTCCTATATCACCCAGGCCCAGAACGGCGGTGCCATCCGTGACGACGGCGACACTGTTCTGCTTGATCGTCAGCGCAAAGGCCCGCTCGCGGTCGTCACGGATCGCCAGGCAGACTCGGGCCACGCCCGGGGTATAGGCCATGGAAAGATCGTCGCGGGTTCGGATCGGGACCTTGTTACGGACCTCGATCTTGCCCCCCAGGTGCATGAGAAAGGTACGGTCGGAGACGTTGACGATCCGCACCCCGACCACGTGCTTGAGACG
>JBOHPM010000205.1:0-6010 GCA_050731715.1 Candidatus Rokuibacteriota bacterium | reverse complement strand
CCCGGTCACCGGCCAGGTGAAGTCGTCGATACCCACCTGGAGGTTCGTCAGCGCAAGGGTCGTCGTGGGTGTCACCTCCTCGTCGGTGATGGAGACGGTGCTCGGGCCCAGGGAGCTCGGCCCCAGGATGATCCGCTCGATTCGGACCTTGGGAAACTCGCGCCCCAGGGCCCGGAGGATCGGGAAGAGCTGCCGGCGTGACACCGGCTCCGCCGGCTCGACCGACGGCTTCGCCAGGGCGGCGGCCCGGGGCGCAGACGACGCCTTTGGCTGGAACATCGCGACCAGATCGATGACGCCCTGCCGGTCGCGGCGTGCCTTGAGGTCGAGTCCCTCGAGGACCACGCTGGCCAGGGTCAGCGAGCGGTTGAGCGCATCGGCCTCCTTGATCTCCACGCCGAGCCGGGTCATTGAAAGGAAGGGATCGTCCCGGCCGACCTGGACCAGGGCCTCGCGAGCCAGGTTCACCTGGCCCGTGAGCACCGCCTTTTTGACTTCCTGCTCGTCGCTGTCGACCTGCGCGGAGAGCGCCAGCGTGAGCAGGCCCCCCTTCGGCCGGTACGGTGTGCCGAGGGGGATGTACACATAGGGGTTGAGCCGGCGCATCTCGAAGTCGTTGAGGGACAGGGTGGCCCACATCTGCAGCGGCTCGAGGCGCAAGGGATGGGCGGTCAGGAAGAGGACGGCGTCGTCGATCTTGGTGTGGACGACGAGGCGGCCGGGCGGCGCGGCGGCCGCGGTCGTGAGCCCCGTCCCCTCGACACCGAGCTCGTGGACCTGCCACTGGGCGGCCGGCGTGACCGCCCGGTCATCGACCCGCACGATACCCTCAGACACGATGAGGCGGTCCACGGTGACGGTCCAGCGGCTCGGCTCCGAGCGCTCGACCTCCGGGCTCGGCTCGACCGTGGCCCTCATCAGGTCGGAGAAGTTGAACTCGGTGGGCCCGGTGCGAACGACCCGGATCGACGGCCGGGTCAGCGTGATCTCGGGGAAGCGAAGGTGCCGGAACAGCAGGCCCGGCAGCGAGATGCGGACGTCCAACCGCTCGAGCTCCACGAACGGCTCGGAGCCGTCGCGGTCGGCCAGGCGGACCTGCTTGAGGGCCAGGTGGCCACGGAAGAGGTTGAGGTCGACGTCCTCGATGGCGAGGGCGCGGCCAGTACGCTTGGGAGCCTCGGCCTCGGCGACGCGCCGGATGACCTCGGGAAGCGCCACCAGCAGCGCGGCGAGGACCAGGGCCAGCCCACCGACGATGATGAGCGTGATGCGCCGGCCTCTGGTCGTCACCCCGTCACCTCGAAGACGTGCATCCCCGCCAGGGCCTGGCGCATCACCAGCGCTGCGTCCGGGGACACATCCGGCGGCGTGATCGAGGCGTAGAACGCGTCGGCCTCCTGCCGGCGGGCCGCGAACAGGGCGTCGAAGTCGGGCCCGAACGGTCCCCGGGCGAGCGTCGCCAGGTCGTCGGGCGACAGGCGGAGGCGGATGACCACGCTCTGGCCCGCGGGAACCGTCACCTGATAGTGCGCCGCGGCCTTGGTGCCGGTCTGGGCGGGGTTCACCGCGTCCTTCCGACCACGCACGAGGTATTCGTTGATCGCGTCCTTGACCCAGGGCCTCGCGTTCGGCTTCCATGGCGTCCGCGCGTCACGGGCTTCCTCGAGACGGCGTCGTTCCTCGGTCATGGCGGGCCTCCTCGCTCCGTTCCTGGTGGCCGGAAATACTGGCACAACGCGGCAGGCTCTGCAGTACGACCTTCGCCCCGCTCGAAGGCTGGGCCGCGTGCTATCCTTCGCGGTGCCAAATCCAGCCAGGAGGGACGCTGATGAATCATGCTGTCGCAGTCCTGATCATGGGCGTGATGCTCGCCGCCCCGGTAGCGACCGTGTTCGCCCAGGCCCCCGGCACCTCGGCCCCGGCCGAGAAGAAGCCGGCGGTGGGCGAGGCCCGGGTGGTGAAGGTTCAGGGAACGGTGTCCGCCGTCGACAAGGAGAACAGCACCATCACCCTCAAGGGGCCCAAGGGCCGCACGCTGACCCTGGACGTGAAGGATCCCTCGAAGCTCGAGGCGGTCAAGGTCGGCGATCCTGTCGTCGCCGCGTACGTGGAAGCGGTGGCCATCGAGGTGAAGAAGGCCGGGGCCGCGACGCCCGGGGTCACGGTGCAGGAGAGCCGGGTCGGCTCGAAGCCGGGCGAGACGCCGGCCGGCGCCATCGGCCGCGAGGTCACGGTGACGGGCACGATCACCGCGGTCGACCGGAAGGCCCAGACGGTGACCATCAAAGGGCCCAAGGGGAACCAGGAAACCGTCAAGGTGAAGAATCCCAAGAACCTCGAGGGCGTCAAGGCCGGCGACATGGTCGAGATCACCTACGCGCAGGCCCTCGCGGTCTCGCTCGACAAGCCAGCGGCAAAGGCCAAGCCCGCGAAGTGATCCCCGGGGCCTGGCTCCTGCTCGCGCTCATCGCGCTGCCCCTGGGGCCAATGGCGGCCCCGGGCAGCGCAGCGGCGCAGGACGCTGCACGGCCGGACGCAGCCCTCGACCCGATCCCCCTGGCCGAAGTCACGGCCCGCGCGGAAGAGGTGGGGGCCCTCCTCCGCACACTGGACCCCCAGTTACCACCAGACGGCCAGGTCGCCCGGATCGAATCCGAGTTGCCCGCGCTGAGCGAGCGGCTTACCCAGCGCTTCGATCGCACCCGGCGGACGATCGAGACCCGTCCGGGATTGGGAACCATCGATGCCCTCGCCGACTCATGGCAATCGAGCCGCCTGGACCTCCGAGCCCGGCTGGACACGCTCACGACGCGCGCCATCTGGCTCGACCAGCAGCGGCAACGGCTGACCGCGCTCGAGCAGACGTGGAGCCGGACGCAGGAGGCCTATGCGACGGGGACGCCTGACTACCTCATCGAGCGCGTCGGCGCCGTCCGATCCGCGGTGGGAGCGGCGCAGGCCCGCGTCAGTAGCCAGCGGGGGGCCACGCTGCAACTTCAAGATAGCGTCGCCCGCGAGGTGACACGATGCGACGAGGCCCTGGCGCTGCTCGGGCAGGCCCGCCGGCGCGCCACTTCTGGCCTGTTCGCGCGAGAGATCGCGCCGATCTGGAGTCCGGTGATGCGTTCCCGAGCCCTCTCCGAGGTGCCGGGGGTGATTGGCGAGTCGTTCCATGCCGAGTTCAGGCTCCTCCGACGGTTCGTCGCAGACGAGGCCGATCGGATGGTCCTCCACGGCGGACTCATCGTCGGTCTCGTCGCCCTCTTCTGGTGGGCTCGACGGCGCGCCCGGGAGTGGCGGACACAGGGGAAGCCGTCGGGCTCACTGGCCGACCTGTTCGAGCAGCCCGTGGCGGCCGCGCTCTTGCTGGGCCTGCTCTCGACACTCTGGATCTATTCCGACGTGCCGCGCGGAGCCCTGGTCCTCGTCGAAATCGGCACGCTGCTCCCGGTGGTGGTGATCCTGCGACGGCTCCTTCCTCCGGCGGTGCGCCCGGGCCTCTATGCTCTCGCCGGGTTCTTTCTCCTCGACCGCCTGCGGGACCTTGCCACGATCTTGCCGCTGCTGGAGCGCGCGATCTTTCTCGTCGAGATGCTGGCGGCGGTGGTGGTGCTGGGCTGGGCGTGGTGGTCGGGCCGCCTCCGCAACCTCCTCGCCACCGACGACGGGTCGGCGCTCGGCCGGGCGCGGGGGGCGCTCGCCCGCGTGGCCTTCTGGGGGTTCGTCACCGCCTTCGTCGCCGGAGCCATCGGCACCATGAGCCTGGCCCGACTGCTGGGGTCGGGGATCCTGGCCAGCGGCTACATGGCCCTCGTCCTGACCGCGGGGCGGCGACTGGCGGACGGCCTCGTGGCTTTCGCCCTGCGGGTGTGGCCGCTCCGGCGGCTCAAGATGGTCGAGCATCACCGCTCGCTCCTCGAGAGGCGGGCCCATGTGGGCCTGCGGGCCGTGGCCATAACCGCCTGGGTCGCGGGAACGCTGGACGTCTTCGGCGTGCTCGAGTCCGTGATGGCCGGGGGTCGCCGGTTCCTCACCGCCGAGCTGACGACCGGCGCGCTCCGACTCTCGGTCGGCGACGTGCTGGCCTTCGCGGTGACGATCTACGCCGCCTTCCTCTTCTCCTCCCTCGTCCGGTTCGTGCTCGCCGAGGATGTGTTCCCGCGGCTCCAGCTGCGCCCGGGCCTCCCCTATGCGCTCTCGAGCCTGCTCGGCTACGCCATCGTCTTTGCCGGCTTCATCCTGGCCCTCGCCGCGGTGGGCGTGAACCTCGACCGGATCACCCTCCTGGGTGGCGCGTTCGGGATCGGGGTGGGCTTCGGTCTCCAGAACATCGTCAACAACTTCGTCTCTGGCCTGATCGTCCTCTTCGAGCGGCCGGTACGGGTCGGCGACGCCGTCCAGATCGGGGATGTCCAGGGTGAGGTCCGTCGCATCGGGATCCGCTCCACCACTGTACGAGCATGGGAAGGAGCGGAGGTGATCGTCCCCAACTCCATGCTGGTGTCCGACAGGGTGACCAACTGGACGCCGGCGGATCAGTCCCGGCGCCTCGACATTCCCGTGAACGTCGCCTACGGCACGGCGCCCGACAAGGTGCTCAAGGTTCTGGCCGAGGTGGCCCACGGCCATCCCGACGTGGCCCCGGCGCCTGCGCCCCAGTCCCTGTTCCTCGGCTTCGGCGACAGCGCGCTCCGCTTCGAGCTTCGCGTGTGGACAGGCCGGCTCGATCGGCACGTCGCCGTCAAGAGCGAGCTCGGCATCGCCGTGTATGCCGCCCTTCGCGAGGCGGAAATGACGATTCCGCTTCCCCAGCAGGAGATTCGCGTGTACCAGGACCCCCCGCCGCGCTAGCTGCGGAGACACGCACTTCAGACCGTTGACACGGTGACCACAGGTGACTACCATGACGACATGAAAGTCGTCGGGATCAAGCAGCTGAAAGCCCGGCTCTCAGAGTACGTGCGTCTGGCCAAAGGCGGGGAAACGGTGCTGGTGACGGAACGCGACGAGGTCGTCGCGGAGCTGCGCCCGGCCCGACGCCAGACATCCGTAGCCGGGCCCCTAGAGGAGGTCCTCGAGGCGCTCGCGGGCTCGGGCGAGGTCGTCCGAGCCGCCCGACCCAAAGGACGCTGGTCGTGGCGCAGCCGCGGCCTCGGGCTCCCGCCTGGCACCGCCCGAGGGTTGCTCGACGAGCTGAGACGAGACCAGGCCTGACCGATCGCATGTCTCGCGACGCTTCGCTGTATCTCGACACGTCAGTCGCCTTGCGGGCCACCATCGAGCACGGGACGACGCCGGAGATCGAGGCCCGGATCGCCGCTGCGCCCGCGCTGGTCACATCTCGCTTGTCTCTCGTCGAATCGGCCCGCGCGCTGCTGCGGCTCCGCCGACATGGCGGCGTGGCCGAGCGCAGCCTCGCCGACGCCCGCCGCGAGCTGGACGCGCTCTGGAGCCGCTGCGAGCTGTGGGAACTGAGTGCCGCGGTTTGCGAGCTGGCCTGCCACGTCGCGCCTGACCACAGCCTTCGGGCGCTGGACGCCCTCCACCTCGCTACCTTCCTGCTTGCGCGCCGGCGAATCGAAGGCCTCGAGCTGCTCACCGCCGACGAGCGCCTCGAGAACGCCGCCACCTCGACCTGACGCCGCTGGGCCGCCCTGACCCTCTCCTGGGGTCAGCGGATCTGGTCTCGTCGATCGGACCTTGCTTCCACGGCGGACGGCGGGGCATTCTCCATCGCCGCCAGCCGCGCGGTCGCCAGCCCGCGCACGAACGCCACGTGCACGCGCCAGTCGTAGACGGCGTGCTGGCAGTGGGCCGGAAGCCTGTCGCACAGCGACTGCGCTTCACGCGAGACGTCATCGAGCGCGGCCAGGCCGGTGCGAATCTCGCCGGGATCCCGGGCGCTGTCGAGCCTCTGCTCGGCCCGGCGCAGGGCTACATAGAGGCGGCCGAAGCGGCGGTTCACCCTCCAGCTCGCCACCTCGGGCAGGAAGCGGATCAGGGGCACCCA
>JBOHPM010000204.1:0-6018 GCA_050731715.1 Candidatus Rokuibacteriota bacterium | reverse complement strand
GAGACGTGGCTGGCATCGTCGGGACGGGGTCAGGCGCTGGCCGATCGCAGCCGGGCCATGACGTTCCCGCCCGGCGTGGGCCTGCCCGGTCGGATCTGGAGGTCGGGACAGGCCGCATGGATCGTCGACGTGCAGCGGGATTCGAACTTTCCCCGAGGCTCTGCCGCGGCCCGGGACGGGCTGCACGGCGCCTTCGGCTTCCCCGTGGTTGGCCCGAGCGGATTTCTCGGTGTGATGGAGTTTTTCAGTCCGGAGTTCCGAGAATCCGACGAGCATCTCCTCCGGATGTTCGAGGCCGTGGGACGCCAGATCGGGCAGTTCATCGAGCGCCAGATGGTTCAGGCGGAGCTGGAGCGGGCCAGGCTGGCGGCCGAGGCGGCCACTCAGGCCAAATCCGAGTTCCTGGCCAACATGAGCCACGAGATCCGGACACCGATGAACGCCATCATCGGGATGTCGGCCCTGCTGATAGACACGCGGCTCGACGACCAGCAACGGGAATGTGCCGAAACCATCCGGACCAGCAGCGAGCATCTCCTCGCGATCGTCAACGACATCCTGGATTTCTCCAAGATCGAATCGGGCCTGCTCGAGCTGGAGGACGCCCCCTTCGCCCTTCGCGCCTGTGTCGAGGACGCGCTGCAGCTGGTTGCCCCCCGGGCCCGCGAGAAGAACCTGGAGCTCACGTACCTCGTCGAGGACACGACGCCCGCGATGGTGCGGGGCGACGACGCGCGCGTGCGACAGATCCTGGTCAACCTGTTGAGCAACGCCGTCAAGTTCACCGGCGCCGGTGAGATCAGCGTCTCCATTGGGGCCCAGGCGATCGCTCCCGGTCGGCACGAAGTCCATGTTGCCGTCCGGGACACGGGCATCGGCATCCCCGGCGACCGCCTCGACCGCCTCTTCAGGTCGTTCAGTCAGGTGGATGCGTCGACCAACCGCCGCTACGGGGGGACCGGGCTCGGGCTCGCCATCTGCAAGCGCTTGAGCGAGCGGATGGGTGGACGAATCTGGGTGGAGAGCGAGCCCGGCAAGGGCTCGACCTTCCATTTCACGATCGTGGCCGATGCCGTCGAGGCACCCGACCCGGCGCGGCGCGAGGGCGTCGCGGCCGAGCTCGCCGGCCGGCGTGTGCTCATCGTCGACGACAACGCGACCAATCGTCGGCTCCTCAAGCTCCAGACCGAGAAGTGGGGCATGTTCAGCCGCGAGACCCAGTCGCCGCTGGAGGCCCTGGCCTGGGTCCGGCAAGGGGATCCCTACGACGTCGCACTCCTCGACTACCAGATGCCCGGCATGGACGGCATCGCGCTGGCCCGGGAGCTGCGGAAGCTGCCCGCGGCCCAGTCGCTGGCCCTTGTGCTCCTGTCGTCGGTGAGCCGGCCGCTCGCCGCCGACCAGCGCGAGCCCGATTTTGTGGCGGTGCTCACCAAGCCCCTGAAGCTGTCCCAGCTCTATGACGGGCTCCGGGAGGCCCTCGGGGAGCGCCGGACCGTCTCCCGCGGGGAGGAACGTTCGGCCGAGCCGATTCCGGCGAGCGCCGTGCCGCTGCGAATCCTTCTCGCCGAGGACCACCCGCTGAACCAGCGGGTCGCTCTGCGGATGCTCGAGCGGCTCGGGTATCGCGCGGACGTGGCCGCCAACGGGCGCGAGGTGCTGGAACGGCTGGCCCAGGCCCCCTACGACGTCGTCCTCATGGATGTGCAGATGCCGGAGATGAACGGCCTGGACGCCAGTCGAGCCATCTGTGCGCGGTGGCCGGCGTGGCAACGCCCTCGCATCATCGCGATGACCGCCGAGGCGATGGAGGGCGACCGCGAATCGTGCCTGGCGGCGGGGATGGACGATTACGTTGTCAAACCGGTGAGCCTGGATCAGCTGCGACACGCGCTGGAGGATTGCCGTCCCCACGGGCCCAGGCCCGAGGAGGTGCTGGACCGGAGCGTACTCCAGCAGCTCGAGAAGGACCTCGGTGGCGCCGAGGTGCTTCGGGACGTCGTCAGGACGTTCCTGAGCGACACTCCGGGACTGCTCGCGACACTTCGGGAGGCGGCGGCCCGGGGCGATGGCCCGGCGATCCGACGGGCGGCCCATACCCTCAAAGCCTCCAGCGCGATGCTGGGAGCGCTCGACCTGTCGAGCCGCTGCGAGGAGCTCGAGCGCCTGACCCGGACCGAGTCCGCTCCGACGGCCCGGTCCAGGGTCGCGGTCATCGAGGCCCTGTATGGTGCGGTCGAGCGCGCCCTGAAGGCCGAGGCTAGAGCTTGATCTTCAGCAGTTTCGCCGCGGTCTCCCCGAGCATGGCCCGGCGCTCGGCATCGCTGAAGCCCGGCGCCTTGAGGATGTGATCCACCGACTTGTCCTGCCAGGGAATCGGATGGTCGGTGCCGATCATGAGCTGGCTCACCCCGGCTTCCGCCGCCAGGTGCCGCAACGCTTCCGAGGTGAAGACCAGCGTGTCGAAGTACAGGGTTCGGAGATACTCGGTCGGCTTCTTCTTCAGCTTGACGCCGGTGTCCTTGTCGGGCGCGACGCGGAGGGAATTGTCGGAGCGCGGCGCGTAAGACGGCAGGTAGCCGCCGCCATGGGCCGAGCAGATCTTGAGCCCGGGGAAGCGATCCAGCGTCCCCTCGAAGATCAGGTGGGAGAGCGCGATGGTCGTGTCCAGCGGGTTGCCGATGGTGTTCTCCAGCCAGCCGTTGCCCTTGAGCCGCCGGGCCAGGTCCGGCGTGCTCTGGGGATGGATGAAGATGAGGACCCCCAGCTCCTCGGCCTTGGCCCAGAACGGGTGAAACTTCGGGTCGGCGAACTCGGCGCCGGCGACGCTGGCGCCGACGGCGGCCCCGCGGAGGCCGAGCTTCTTCACGCCTTCCACGAGCTGCTGCACCGCCAGATCCGGAAACTGGAGCGCGACCGAGGCAAAGGCGACGAAGCGGTCCGGGTACTTCGCGCAGAACTCGGCGAGCCGCTCGTTCTGGATTTTGACCACCTGGGTCGCCAGGTCGCGCTCCGCCCGGTACCATGCCGGGTTGATGCTGAGGGCCTCCATGTCGATGCCCTGGGCGTCCATCTCGCGGATACGCCGCGGCCCCACCTCGTCGATCCCCGGCCCCCGATGGTCCGAGACCTTCAGCCCCAGCAAGGCGTAGGCCTCCGGGATCACGCAGTGGGCGTGCACGTCGATCGTCTTCACGCGCCGGCCGCCGACCACGACTTCACGGCGCCGGCCGGCCGCCACCGCGTCGCGGGCCTGCCCCGCCGGCTTCGCCTGGGCCTTGCCGCGAGCAGCCGCCGGCGCTTTTGCTGGGGGCCGGGTCCGTGCAGCACTGAGCACCTCACAACCGGTAAACGCGATGGCAGCCATGACGCCTCCATGAATGAGACAGCGAAGTGGGCTTATGATATTGCATCCGCCGTCAGGAGGGCGAGGCCATGGGACAGATCCTCGGGCTCGGCATCACGCATTACCCCCCGCTGTGCTACAAGGGCAACCTGAGCCGCCGGATCAAGCTTCTGCTGGCCGACCCCCTGCTGCCCGAGCCGCTCCGCTCGCCGGCCGGCTGGCACCCCACGATGCGGGAGCAGTGGGGCGCCGACGAGGGGCTGGCCCACTCCGAGAAGCACCGGAGCGACCTGATCCACCACTTCCGTAAGATCCGGGCCGAGCTCGATGCGTTCGAGCCCGACTTCGTGCTGCTGTGGGGCGACGACCAGTACGAGAACTACCAGGAAGATTGCGTACCCCCGTTCTCGGTGCTGGCCTACGATTCGGTCGACGTCCAGCCCTGGAAGGGCCACCAGCGCGCCGTGAACTGGTGGGACGAGCCCGCCGACAAGACGTTCACGATCAAGGGCCACCGGAAGGGCGCCAAGCACCTCGTGTCCGGCCTGCTGGGCGAGGGGATCGACGTCGCCTACGCCTACAAGCCGCTCCACCATCCGCTCGGCCACGCCTTCGTGAACTCGATCCTGTACCTGGACTTCGACCGCAAGGGATTCCCGCATCCCGTCGTGCCGTTCACCGTGAACGCCTACGGGCGCTGGCTGATCGGAGCTCACGGGGAGCCCCAGACGCCGTCGCAGGCCGCGAAGCTTGCGGAGCAGACCGAGCTGGATCCGCCGGGCCCACAGCCGTGGCGCTGCTTCCAGGTGGGCGGCGCGATCGCCCGGGTGCTCGCCCGCAGCCCCTACCGCGTGGCCGTCATCGCCTCGTCGAGCTGGAGTCATTCATTCCTGGTCGCCAAGCACTCCCTGATGTTCCCCGACGTGGAGTCGGACAAGCGCTACTACGAGGCGCTCCGGACTGCCGATTGGGCGCCGTGGCGCACGACCAAGATCGAGGAGGCGGAGGACCGCGGTCATCACGAGCTGCTGAACTGGTTCTGCCTGGCTGGCGCCATGGCCGAGCTGGGGCGGCGCCCCGACGAGTCGGTGTTCCTCGAGTCCTGGATCTCCAACTCGGACAAGGTGTTCGCCGTCTTCCGGCCGTAAGGGACGGGGGCAGGGGATGCCGGGGAAAGTCCGTCGCATCGTGACCGGGGTAAATGACACCGGTCGCTCGTTCATCCTCTCGGACATGCTGCTGCCGACGGCCGAGGTCGCGCCAGGAGAGCCGGTACGCGTCGGCTTATGGACGACGGATTCTGCGCCCGCGTCGAACCGGGGAGCCCACGATCCCGTGCCCGACGGCGTGATCCTCCGCACACCGCCCCCTCACCGAGGCGGCAGCGTGATCCGCGTCACCGACATCCCGCCCGATTCGCGGCGCGCGTATACCGCGGAAGACCTCCAGCGGCGCGGCTGCAAGACCACCCCTGAGCGTTCGGTTCGCCACCCCGGGTTCCATGCGACCGACACCGTGGACTATGCGATCTGCCTCGAGGGCGAGATCTGGGCCGTCCTGGACGAGGACGAGACCCTCATGCGCCCCGGTGACGTGCTGATCCAACGGGGGACCTACCACGCCTGGTCGAATCGGACCGACCGCGTGGCCCGGATGCTCTTCATCCTGCTCGACGCGGAGCCACTCAAGAACCACTAGATTTCGTTTTAGGAAAGGACACGACCCATGCCGACCATCCAGCACCACGGCGCGACGATCTACTACGAGGAGTTCGGCCAGGGCTTTCCCATCCTCACGTTCGCTCCCGCCGGCCTGCAGTCCATCATCGACGTGTGGAACGGCCCCTCTGCGCCCATCAACCCCACCACCGAGTTCGCGGGGAGCTTCCGGGTGATCGCGATGGATCAGCGCAACGCTGGCGGTAAGTCTCGCGCCCCCATCACCGCCCAGGACGGCTGGCCCACCTACGCCGCCGACCACATCGCGCTACTCGACCACCTGCGCATCGACAAGTGCCACCTGTACGGCCAGTGCATCGGCGGGTCCTTCATCATGAGCCTGCTGAAAGCCCGGCCCCAGCGCATCGCCTCCGCCGTGCTGGCCCAGCCCATCGGGCGGGTGGGGGAGATGAAGCCCGGGCGTGCCGCCAGGTTCGATGCGTGGGCCAAGAGCCTTGGTGATAGTCACCCTGAGGCCACCGAGCAGGTGCTGGACGCGTTCTACCAGAACCTGTACGGCCCCGGCTTCGTCTACAGCGTGGACCGCGCCTTCGTGTCGAGCGTCCGGACGCCGTGCCTGGTGCTGGCGGGTAATGACGAAGCGCACCCGTTCCCGATCTCCGAAGAGGTGGCGAAGCTGCTGCCGAACGCGGAGTTCGTCCAGGAGTGGAAGACGGGGGCGCCGCTGGTGGCGGCGAAGGGGCGTGTGAAGGAGTTTCTGGGGAAGCACACGCCGGGGCGGGGGTAGCGCTTCGTGTAGCGGGCAACGCGGGCTGACCCCAACCTCTGACAAACGCGCCTCGCAAATCGCGCGTGTTAGCGTATCCGGAGGTACAAACCGGGTACATAGGTAACAGATCTGACCGGGAACATGGGGGACACCTCATAGGCGGCTCGCCAGGAGGTGGGCATGCCTTGGACGGAGACGGCACCCATGAAGGAACGCATGCGGTT
>JBOHPM010000203.1:0-6025 GCA_050731715.1 Candidatus Rokuibacteriota bacterium | reverse complement strand
GCGACGCCCTGCTCCACGACGTGACGATGCACGTGGCCGACATCGAGCGCGAGCTCAAGGCCGCCATCGAGGGCTTCGACGCCAGCCGGGAGCTTCGCACCTGCCGCCGGTGCGGCCACATCCAGCCCGAGCAGCCCCCGGCGCCCCACCCATGAAAGCCTGACCGAAGCCACCATGCCCCTGCTCGAGGCCATCGACCTCGTCAAGCACTTCCCCGTCAAGCATGGCGTCTTCTCCCGTCAGATCGGAGCGGTCCGCGCCGTGGACGGCGTCGCCTTCGCCATCGAGCCCGGCCGTACGCTTGGGCTCGTCGGCGAGTCCGGGTGCGGCAAGTCCACCACGGCCAAGCTCGTGCTCAAGCTGGAGGAGCCGACCGCTGGCACCATCAGCTTCCAGGGCCGGAACCTCCAGGACCTCGACGCCACTGGCCTGCGTGACTACCGCCGCTCGGTGCAGGCGGTCTTCCAGGACCCCTACGCGTCGCTCAATCCGCGGATGCGGGTGGGTGACATCATCGCCGAGCCGCTGGTCACCAACGAGCAGCTCGCCCGGGCCGAGGTGGACCGCCGCGTCCTGCACCTGCTCGAGCTGGTCGGATTGCCCGAGCGCTCGCGTGACCTCTTTCCCCACGAGTTCTCGGGCGGGCAGCGCCAGCGGATCGCCATCGCCCGATCTCTGGCCCTGCAGCCCAAGCTGGTCGTGCTCGACGAGCCAGTCTCGGCGCTCGACGTGTCCATCCGCGCCCAGATCCTCAACCTCCTGCGCGACCTGCAGGCCCGGCTGGGCCTGGCCTATCTGTTCATCGCCCACGATCTGGCCGCGGTGGCCCATATGAGCCATACCGTGGCCGTCATGTACCTGGGCAAGATCGTCGAGATCGGCGACGCGCGCGTCGTCGCCACCCGGCCGAAGCATCCGTACACGCAGGCGCTCTTCTCGGCGGCGCTGCCCTCGCATCCGGCCGAGCAGCGCGAGGAGATCGTGCTGCCGGGCGAGGTGCCGAGCCCCCTCAATCCACCGGCCGGCTGCCGGTTCCATCCGCGCTGTCCCCAGGCGATGGCTCGCTGCGCGAACGACGAGCCCAAGCTCCTGGCCGTCAACGGGCGGCGGACCGCCTGCCATTTGTACGATGACTAGAATGGGGGGCCCGCGGCGATCTGGGCCTGGTGGGCAGAGCGAGCCGTTATCGCGATGCGGGTCCTTCTAGTCTGTGGACTCGTAGGACCCACTACCCAGGCCCCTCCATTCATGTCGCAATCGAGCTGAGACTCGATTGCGCCCGCGACTGCCAGATGTTGCGGCAATACGTCTCGGTGATTCGCGTCGCCGCACCGACCGCCACCACCGCAATGGCCAGGCAGGTCCCGAACGCGGCGGTCCACGCCGAGACGGGGTAGAGCCGCATGCCATCCACGACGCTCCCCGTCCACCCCGCATCGAGGATCACCCCGGTGAGCCATTGCAGCACTGCGAAGAGCAGAAAGATGGGCACATTGCAGAAGCCCACGACGATGCCGACCCGCGCGGGGTCGTTGACCTCACGCACGCACGACCAGACCAGGACGAGCCCGCACGAGGTCAGGCCCATCAGGAAGAAGAACGGGGCCAGCAGCTCGACTGGCGGGCGCCACGCCGGGATCACCAGGGGCAGCCAGCAGGCCGCATAGAGCGTGGCCGAGACCACGAACGGCAGACGACGCGCCCCGAGCCGGCGGTCGGAGATCCACCCCGTCAGCGGCGAGCCGGCCACGACCCCCACGGCGATGGCCGACACCAGCGTAGCGGCGCGCAGGCGCGACAAGCCGTAGACTTGGACCAGGTAGGGTACGCCCCACAGCCCCAGAAAACTGATGAGGGTCGCGTAGACACCTCCCGCGGCGACGATGGGAGGCCACGTGCGCGGGTTGCTCACCACGGCCGGGATGCCGCGCAGGACCCCGCGCAACCCCAGGGCGCGCGAGCCACCCGGGGCCACGCGAGGTAGTCCGAGCGTCTCGGGCCGGTCGCGCACGGCGAAGAGCGCCAGGAGCCCCAGCAGGCCGGTCACCGCGCCGATGGCGACGAAGCTCTGGCGCCAGCCGATCGCTTCGACGAGCACGGCCAGCGGCGAAGCGGCGACGAGCCCGCCCAGGTTCCCGACGGTCTGGCTCAAACCCGAGACAGTGGCGAACTCGTCGGGGCGGAACCATTCGGCGGCGAGGGCCAGGAAGGCGATGAGCACGACGGAGGCGCCAAGCCCGACGGCCAGCCGCCCGGCCATCGCGACCGAAAACACCGGAGCCAGGCCGAACACGACGGCGCCCGCCCCCATCGTCGCGCCGCCCAGCGCGAGGGTGCGTCGGGGGCCCAGGGTGTCGACCAGGCTGCCGGCAACCAGCGCCATCACCGCGAAAACGTAGGGGTAGATCGAGGCCAGGGTTCCCACCGCGGCCGCGGTCACGGCAAAGGCGCGCATCAGGTCGGCGGCGACGACGGCGGGGGCGACCCGATGAAAGTACGACACGAAATAGATGGCGGCCGGCACGGCCATGATCAGCCAGCGCACGCGCCTGGCTCGTCGCACCTCCACGGGCAGGCCGGTCATGGCCGGGGAGCGAACGTCAGCCCGGCAGGACGGTCCCGTTGAGCCGCGTCGTGCCGGTGACCGGCACCGGCTTGAGGAGCGCTTGCATCACGAAGCAGCCCCGCTCGGCGTTGCGGACGACTTTCCGCACGCGCTCGGCGGAGTCAGGGGACTCCAGCTCGAGCACCGTCTCGGCCCCCACCATCTGGGCCTCGACCATATCGTTGAGCACGGAACCGTCGACCCGATACCGCGCGACGACCCGCATCCGCATCGTGTCGACCCGGACCTTCAGCATGTGCCCGTACCGGGACACCTGGGTCATGAGTCAGAACGCCAGCGCGGCGGAGAAGTACATGAGCGGGGTCGGCGCCGAGCCCAGCCCGCCGAGGTTGGGGCCTTCGTCGGAGGCGAACGTCATGTGCCCCGTCCCCCCGCGGCTGACCGTGGCCACTTTGAGAAACGGCGTCACCCCCTGGACGTCGGCCTCGAATACGATCTCGCGCGATCGGATCTCGGGATTCAACCCTTCGGGCATGGTCGCCATGGAACCCTCCTCCATCCTCGCCGTATCCTCAAGCAACCGGTCCTGCTCGTCAACTAGCCCGGTGCCGCGCTGAGGGTCAGCGCAGGTTCAGCAGGTCGCGGAGCCCGTCGCCGACGAGGTTGATGGCGAGCACCGTCGCGGCCAGGAACACCCCGGGGAAGAGGATGATCCAGAAGGCCAGCTGCACGTACGCGCGGCCCTCCGCCATGATGTTGCCCCATGACGGGATGTGCGGGGGCGTGCCCGCTCCCAGGAACGAGAGATAGGCCTCGACCAGCATGGCCGACGCGCAGATGTACGTGCCCTGCACGATGAGCGGCGCCACCAGGGCCGGGAGCACGTAGCGGAGCAGGATCCGGGGCGTGCCGACGCCCAGGGCGCGGGCGCCCTCCACCATCAGGTGCTCGCGGAGGGAGAGCACGGAGGCCCGGACCAGGCGCACCACGCGCGGGATCTCGGGGACGACCAGCGCGATGATCACGTTGCGCACGCTGCCCCGCATGAGCGCCATGAGGGCCAGGGCCAGCAGGATGGCCGGGATGGCCATGAGGCCGTCCATGACCCGCATCAGGAGCGTGTCGAGCCGTCGATAGAAGCCGATCACGAGGCCGAGCGTGGTGCCCAGTATCAGACTTGCCACCGCCACGGCGCCGCCGACGGTCAGCGAAACCCGCGCCCCGTAGATCGTGCGCGTGTAGATATCGCGCCCGAACTGGTCGGACCCGAACCAGTACCCGGCCGAGGGCGGGCGCAGCCGCTCGGCTGGGCGCAGGGCCTCCGGGTCGCCCGTCCACCATACCGGCGCCAGCAGTCCGGCCAGCACCACGACCGCCAGCACGACACCCCCACCCACCAGCGTCGGATGACGGGCGCTCGACCTAATAGCGAATGCGTGGATCGATGACCACATACAGCAGGTCGATGATCAGGTTGATGAGGACGTAGACGCCCGACACCACCAGCACCACGCCCTGGATCACCGGATAGTCCCGCCGCACGATGGCGTCTACCGTCAGACGCCCCAGCCCGGGGATGGCGAACACGCTCTCGGTGACCACGGCACCGCCGATGAGCAGGGCGAACCCGATGCCGATGATCGTCACCACCGGTAGCGCGGCGTTCCGGAACGCATGGCGGACGAGCACGCGCCCGGGAGGCAGGCCCTTGGCGAACGCCGTGCGGATGTAGTCCTCCCCGAGCACGCCCAGCATGCTGGCCCGGGTCATGCGCGCGATCAGGGCCAGGTAGATGCACGACAGGGTCACCGCCGGCAGCGTCAGGTGCCGCAGGCAAGCCAGCACGCTCTCCCGGAGCGGCACGTAGCCCTGTACCGGCAGCCAGCCCAGCCCCAGGGAAAAGACGTAGACGAGGAGGAACCCGAGCCAGAACACCGGCATCGAGAAGCCCGACACCGCGATGATCATCACCAGGCGATCGATCCACGACCCACGGCGCCAGGCGGCCAGCACGCCGAGCGGCACGCCGATGCCCACGCTGATGAGCACGGCGTAGAGGGCCAGCACCGTGGTGGCCTCGGCCCGCTGACCGATGAGCGTGGTGACGGGCAGGCCCGAGAAGATGGAGGTGCCGAGGTCGCCGCGCACCACCTGACCGAGCCAGATGGCGATCTGGGTCAGGAACGGCCGGTCCAGGCCGAGCCGGGCCCGGATCCGGTCCACCTCCTCGACGGTGGCGTAGTCACCGGCGATGATGGTCGCCGGATCCCCCGGGGTGACGTGGAGGAGGGCGAAGACGGCGATGGCCACCACGCCCATGACCGGAATGGTGGCCATCAACCGTCGAACGACCTCCTGCAGCATCGCTAGGCGATTGTCACATTCCAGAACAGCGGCGCCGGGAACTTCAGCACACCCTGCACCTTCTTGGTGAACGCGAAGGGCAGCGTCCACTGGCCCCACGGCACGTAGAGCACCTCGTCGAGGGTGAGACGCTGGATCTGATCGGCGATCTGCTTCTGCTTGGCCCGGTCGGTCGCGCGCACCCAATCAAGCCGGAGCTTTTCGATCTCACCGTTCTCCGGCCAGCCGAACCAGGCGCTGGCCCCGGCGCCCGACACGCCCGCATGCACGGCCGGGTTGGCCACGTCGGCCCCGGTCCACCAGGTGTGGATGACGTGCCAGCCGCCCTGGGCCGGCGGGTCTTTCTTGGCGCGCCGAGCCAGGTTGGTGGACCAGTCCACCGCTTGCAGATCGACGTTGAAGCCGGCCTGCTGGAGCAGCTCGCGCGTGACCAGCGCCACCGCGCTGAGGGCCTGGATGTCGGTGACGTGGAGCACGACCACGGGCTTGCCGTCGTACCCGGACTCCTTGACGAGCTGACGGGCCCTGGCCAGGTCCGGCTTGAGGAGTCCCTCGGCGCCGACCTTGGACTCGTAGGGCCCGCCGCACAGAAACACGGCCGAGCAGGGTCGATAGTATCTGGGCACGCCGACCGCGGCCTGCAGGTACTTGTCCTGGTCCATCACGTGCACGAGGGCCTGGCGCGCCTTCTTGTTGTTGAACGGCGGATGCAGGTGGTTGGGACGGAGCCAGCCCTGCTGCCCGCGCGGATCGAAGACGAACGTCGTGAGCTGCGGGTTCTGCTCAATGCGAGGCACGAAATCGACAGGGGGGTTTTCCCACCAGTCCACCTCGTTCTTCTCCAGCGCGGCGCTGGCCGTGGTGGCGTCCGGGATGTACCGCCAGATCACCTTGTCCAGGTGGGCGACCTTGCCCCCGGTGGACCCGCTGGGCTTCTCATTGCGGGGCACGTAATCGGGGTCGCGCACGTACACGACCTGATTGCCCGGCTGCCACTCGTCCTTCACGAACCGGAAGGGCCCCGAGCCCAGGAAGTCCTTGATCTGCTCGGAGTCGGGGGTGGCCGCGACGTGGGCCGGCATGATGAAGGGTACG
>JBOHPM010000202.1:0-6041 GCA_050731715.1 Candidatus Rokuibacteriota bacterium | reverse complement strand
TGCGGCCGCTAGCCGCCCTGCTGAGCGATGCCGGCGTGCACGTCGCGGCGCTCACCGCGAGCGAGCTGTACCGGCAGGGAATGGACGACCCGGTGAACAGCCGGCGCGGGGTTGCCCGCGTCGTCGACCTGCTGGACGCGGGCGTGAACGTCGTCTTCGCCTCCAACAACCTGCGCGACGCCTTCGTGACCTTCGGCAACGCCGACATGCTCGAGCAGGCGTTGCTGGGGGCGACGGCCACGCACCTGGACGACCTGGACACCGCCCTCGAGATGGTGACCTCCCGGCCGGCCGCCCTCATGGGACTCACCGGGCGCGACGCCCTGGCCGTGGGCAAGCAGGCCGACCTCGTGGTTCTCGACGCCCAATCGGCGGCGGAGGCCGTCGGCGATCAGGCCGAGAAGCTGTTCGTGATCCGGCGCGGGCAAGTCATCGCGACGAACCGGATCGCCACAGGGAGCGAGCCGTAATATGGGACCGGGGAACGTATGAGCGCGCCGGCCCGTCCGCTCCTCGCGAGGCCGCCCGGGATCCTGAGCCTGGGGCTGTCACTCTTCGCCTCGGAGCTGGCCCGGCTCGGCGTCGCCGTGGCTCATCTGGACTGGCGGCCTCCGGCCGGCGCCGACGGGCGGCTGACCGCGGCCCTGGCCCGGCTGCAGGGGCGGCGCGAGCTCATCGCGCGTGCCAACGCCGAGGCGTTCGCGCGGCTGGTCGACGGCGAGCCGGTGCTGGTGGACTGTCGCCCCGCCGGGGAGGCTCTCGAGCTGCCGCCTCGTACGATCCTGCACGCCGGTCCGCCCGTGGCGTGGGCGCGCATGGGCGAGCCGATGCGCGCCGCCGTGCAGTGCGCGATCCGGTACGAGGGCTGGGTGGCGAACGACGACGCGGCCGCGGCGATGGTGGAGCGGGGTGAGGCCATCCTCACGCCCTGCCATCACCGGGGCGCGGTCGGCCCGATGACCGGCATCATCACCGCATCCATGCCGGTGTTCGTGGTGGCGAACCGGACCCATGGCAACCAGGCCCACGCGGCCATCAACGAAGGGTTGGGCAAGGTGCTGCGCTTCGGCGCCAACGACGAGAGCGTGATCGCGCGCCTGCGCTGGCTGGCCCGTGAGGCGGGACCGCTCCTGGGCGCGGCCCTGCGTGCCGCCGGGGGCATCGCCCTGCGCCCCCTCGTGGCCCAGGCCCTGGGCATGGGCGACGAGATGCACCAGCGCAATCTTGCCGCCTCCGCGCTGCTGGCCCGCGCCCTGATGCCGCACGTCGCCCGGGCGGGGGGCCGGCACGGCGCCGTGGCCCGGCTGGCCGAGTTCATCGCCGGCAACGATCAGTTCTTCCTCAATATCGCCATGGCCGCGGCCAAGGCGATGGCCGATCCGGCGGCGAACATCCCGCACAGCACGCTGGTCACGGCCATGGCTCGCAATGGGACAGAGTTCGGGATCCGGGTGTCCGGCCTCGGGGACCGCTGGTTCACCGCTCCCGCGCCGGCACCGGTAGGCCTGTACTTCCCGGGCTTCTCGGCGGCCGACGCCAACCCCGACATGGGCGACAGCGCCATCGTCGAGACGGTGGGCCTGGGCGGGGGCGCCATGGCCGCGTCCCCGGCGGCGGCGCGCTTCGTCGGCGCCGGGGGCATCCTGGAAGCGATCGCGGTCACCGAGGAGATCGGGGAGATCTGCCTGGGCGAGCACCCCCATTTTCGGCTGGCCACCCTCGACGAGCGCGGGGCGCCGGTCGGGATCGACGTCCGACTGGTCGTGGAGACGGGCGTGACACCGTTGATCAACACCGGCATCGCCGGGCGGCGCGCCGGCACCGGTCAGGTCGGGGCGGGTGTCGTGCGGGCGCCGCTGCTGTGCTTCGAGCAGGCGCTGCTCGCGCTGGCCGAAGCAAGATGAGCCTCATCGTCGTCGCGATCGGCGGCAATGCGCTGCGGAGCGAGGACGGCGTCGGTGCGCCTTCGGAGTGGTTCGATGCGCTGACGACCTCCCTGCCTCCGGTGGTGGACTTGATCGCCGCCGGCCATCGCGTCGTCCTCACCCATGGCAACGGGCCCCAGGTGGGCGAGGAGCTGCTGCGGATGGAGATCGCCCGGCCCGTGATGCCGGCGCTGACGCTCGACCTCTGCGTGGCCGAGACCGAGGGCAGCCTCGGCTACGCCATCCAGCAGGTGCTGGGCAACCTGCTGCGTCGCCGGGAGCTGCCGGCAGCGGTCGCCTCCGTGGTGACCCAGGTCGTCGTCGACGCCGTCGATCCCGCGTTCCGAACGCCCACCAAGCCGATCGGGCCGTTCTATCGGAAGGCGGAGGCCCTGCGGCACGCTCGCGAGTACGGCTGGACCGTGGTCGAGGACAGCGGTCGCGGCTGGCGCCGGGTCGTGCCGTCGCCCCGGCCCCGGCGCGTGGTGGAAACGGCGCTGGTCCGGACCCTCGTCGGAGCCGGCGTCGTGCCCATCGCGGTGGGCGGAGGCGGCATTCCCGTGCTCGAGACGCCGAGCGGGTACCGCGGCGTCGAAGCCGTGATCGAGAAGGACTTCGCCACCGCGGTGCTGGCCCGCGAGCTCGGCGCCGACCGCGTCTACTTCCTCACTGGGGTCGACCGTGTCGCCGTCGGCTGGGGCACGCCGGCCCAGCGCTTTCTGGACCGCCTCACCCTCGCCGAGGCGCGCCGGCTCCTCGCCGCCGGCGAGTTTCCGCCGGGTAGCATGGGGCCCAAGGTGGAGGCGGCCGTGCAGTTCGTGGAAGCCGGCGGGGCGGCGGCGGTGATCACCTCGCTGGACCGGCTGGCCGGGGCCGAGGGGGGAACCGCGGGCACGATCATCGGCAGGGAGGGGCCATGAACCGCTTGCAGGGCAAGGTAGCCATCGTCACGGGCGGCAACACCGGCATCGGACACGCGGTGGCGGTGGCCTACGCCGACGAGGGCGCCGATGTGGCCATCGCCTGGATCGCCCGTGAGCCCGATGCCCACGCGACCCTGCGCGAGATCGAGAAGCGGGGCCGGCGGGCCCTGGCCGTGCGGACGGACGTCACCCGAGAGCCTGACGTGCAAGCGCTGGTGGCGACCGTGCGTGAGACCTGGGGCCGCATCGACGTGCTCGTCAACAACGCCGGGATCCAGAAGGCCCAGCCGCTCACGGAGACGAGCGTCGAGGACTGGGATCGCATGATCGCCGTGCACATGCGCGGAGCCTTCCTCTGCTGCCGGGCGGTGGCCCCCACGATGATGGCCCAGCGCAGCGGGCGGATCATCCTGGTGACCTCCCAGCTCGCCTACATCGGCCGCCCGCGCTACACCGCTTACTCGGCGGCCAAGGGCGGGCTGCTCACCTTCATGCGGGCCCTGGCCCAGGAGCTCGCCCCCTGGGGCGTCCTGGTGAACTCGGTGGCCCCGGGGCTCATCGACACCGGCTTCGATCCGCTGCCCGAGGAGACCAAGCGCGCCCACGCCGCCGGCTTGCCGCTCGGCCGGCTGGGGACGCCGGCTGACCTGGTCGGCGCCTTCGTGTTCCTCGGTTCCGAGGAGAGCCGGTACTTCTGTGGTCAGACGCTGCATCCCAACGGCGGGGAGATCATGCCATGAAGATTCTCGTCATCAATCCCAACAGCTCGGAGACCGTGACCGCGGCCATCATGGAGTCCGCCCGGCGCGCGGCGGCGGCCGGGACCACGCTGATCGGCGTCACCACCAAGGGGGGAACCCGGAATATCGACTCGGCCTTCGGCGACTACCTGTCGGGCGCGGCCATGATCCGCACCGGCCTGGAAGCCGTGGCCCTGCACAGCCCCGACGCCGTGGTCCTGGCCGGGTTCGGGCGAGTCGGGATCGACGCCCTCAAGGAGGCCCTCACCGTGCCCGTCGTCTCGATCTCCGAGGCCTCGATGGCCCTGGCCTGCCTGCTCGGCCACCGCTTCACCACCCTGACCATGCTCCAGCAATTCATTCCGTACCAGCAAGATCTGGTCCGCCTGTTCGGCTTCGAGGCCAAGTGCGCGTCGGTGCGGGCCATCAACATCAACGTCGAAGAGTGCGTGACGCATCGGGACCGAACGCTGGCCGAGCTCACCGAACAGATCCGAGCTGCCGTCCGGGAGGACCGCGCCGAGGTCGTCATCCTCGCCTGCGCGGGGCTGTGCGGCTACGAGCGCGAGCTGAGCCAGCGCGCCGGCGTCCCCGTGCTCGATCCCGTGGCCGTCGGGGTCAAGGTCGCCGAGAGTCTGGTGGGCCTGGCGCTGGCCCAGTCCAAGATCCGCAAGTTCGCGCCACCCCCCCAGCCCCTCGACCACTACCTTTAGTCAGCGGGGGCGACACACAGGCGCGCCCGGAGGGCGCGACGGCCCCCTCCGAAACCTCCCCAGGACAGGTTGCGCCGGCGAAGCCGGCGCTCGTCCAACCTCCCCCATTCGCACTAGCGGCCGCGGGCCGCCAGCCGCTTTTCCGAGCGGCGGCGCGATGGCCATCTGCTAGATTCAACACACATCGTGACGATCCCACCATCCTGACGGCGACGCATGGACCAGCTCGACGGGAGCTCCGTCACCCACGTCCGTCTTTCCCTGAAGTTGAAGCTCGGCCTGATCATCACCGGTCTGCTGGTGATTGCCGTCGTGCTCCTCAGCGGCGTTCTCCTCTACAGCACCGAAGAGAGCCTGATCGCCGAGACGACCAAGCGGGGTCACACCATCGCGCAGCATCTGGCCAACGCCGCCCGCAATCCCCTGCTCACCAAGGACGAGCTCACCCTCAATCTGTTGGTGAAGGACGCCATGAAGGACGGCGACCTGGTGTACGTGGTCATCACCGACCACCAGGGCAAGGTGGTGGCCCACACCGACGTGAGTCGTCTGGGGCGTAGGCCCGAGCCGGCCGATCTGGAGTCGCTGGGCACCGAGCCAACCTTGCACGTCTACACCACGGCCGCGCACGGGCGAATCCTGGACTTCACCATTCCGTTGATCTTCCGCCGCGTCACCGTGGGCGCGGTTCGGGTGGGCATCAGCCAGAGGTCCGTCGACCAGGCCATCGCCACCGCCCGCAACCACACCATCCTGATCAGCATCGTCATCGTGGTGATGGGACTGGCGGGGGCCCTGGGGCTGGCTACCCTCATGGCCCAGCCGATCCTCCGCCTCGTGGAAGGCACGCGGCGCATCGCCGCCGGCGACTTGACGGTGGACCTGGCCGTCCCGTCCCGGGACGAGATCGGCATCCTCACTGCGGCCTTCAACACCATGACCACGAGCCTGCGCGAGAAGGCCATGATCACCCGGGCTTTCGCTCGCTACGTCGACCGGGACGTGGCTGACGAGCTGCTCAAGGATCCCGGGCACCTGGTGCTGCAGGGCGAGCGGCGCGAGGTCACCGTGGTCTTTTGTGATCTGCGTGGCTTCACCCCGCTCTCCGAGCGGCTCAGCCCCGAGGAGGTCGTGCTGCTCCTCAACCAGTTCTACGAGCTCATGATCGAGGCCACCTTCCGCAACGCGGGGACGCTCGACAAGTTCCTGGGCGATGCCGTCATGGCCGTCTTCGGCGCGCCCATCGCCCACGCCGACCACGCGCTGCGGGCGGTGCGCACCGCGGTGGCCATGCGGGAGGGCATCGAACGTCTGAGTCGTCGCCGGATCCGCCGGGGCGGCGAGCCGCTCACGGTGGGGATCGGCGTCAGCACCGGCGAGACGGTGGCGGGCACGGTGGGCACCGACGATCGCATGGAGTACACCGTCGTCGGCGATTCCGTCAACGTCGCGGCCCGACTGGAGTCCACGGCCAAGCCCATGCAGATCCTGATCGCGGGCCGCACCTACGAGGCCGTCAAGGACGTCGTCAAGGCGCGCTCGCTGGGCGTCGTTCGCGTGAGGGGCAAGGAGGAGGAGATCGAGGTGTACGAGGTACTGCACCTGCAATGAGGCCGGCCCGGCGCGGGCTCGCTCTCGTCGCCGCCGCCCTGGGGCTGGCCGCCTGCGCCTCGCCGGCCGGGCTGTCGGGGCGCTTCATCCAACCCGACGTCTTCACGTCCGACGACTACATCGTCACCT
>JBOHPM010000201.1:0-6042 GCA_050731715.1 Candidatus Rokuibacteriota bacterium | reverse complement strand
GCTTCGCGGTGCGGGGCTTCCCGGGCCGGACCGTGGGCTGGGGCGACGTGGCGGCGGCCGCGCACGCCGGGCGCGTGCCCGCGGAGGCCCCGGGTCTCGAGGACACGCAGGTCTTCACCGTGTCGCAGTCCACCTTCGCCAACGGCACGCACGCGGCCGTGATCGAGGTCGATCCCGCGACCGGCGCGCTGCGCATCCTCCGGTGGGTCGTGGCCCACGACTGCGGTCGAGTGCTCAACCCGGGCCTCGTCGATGGCCAGATCCACGGCGGCGTCGTCCAGGGGTTGCCCGACGCTCTCAACGACCAGCTCGTCTACGACGACAGTGGCCAGCGCCTGACCGGCACACTGATGGACTACACGCTGGCCACGGCGGCCGACGCGCCTCCCACCTTCGACATCCGCCACCTGGAGTCGCCGACGCCGCTCAACCCGCTTGGCGCCAAGGGCGCCGGCGAGGGGGGGATCATGCCGGTCCATCCGGTGATCGCCCAGGCCGTCGAGGATGCGCTGGCCTCGTTCGGCGTTCGGGTCACCCGGGTGCCGGTCACCCGCGCCGACATCGTCGGCATGGTCCAGAAGCCACGCCTTGCCGAGCTCACGGTGCTGAGCGGCGGCGCCGTGCAGACGGTCGTGGCCGAGCTGGCCGAGGCCTACGGGCAGGAGACCGGCCGCGCGGTGCGGCTCACCTTCGCCACCGTGGGCAAGCTGCGCAAGCAGGCGGTGACCGAGCCGGCCGACGTGCTCATCATGACGGACGAGGCGATCGACGACCTGGCCCGCGAGGGGATCGTCGTTTCCGGCACACGCACCGACATCGCCCGCGTGGGTGTCGGGGTCGCCGTCAGGCAGGGGGCGCCGCATCCTGACATCTCGACTCCCGAGGCGTTCAAGCGGACGCTGCTGGCCGCGAAGTCCCTGGTCTACACGGACCCCGCCAAAGGGGCCACCAGCGGCATCCACGTCGCGGGAGTGCTGGAGCGCCTGGGCATCGCCGAGGCCGTGCGGGCCAAGACGCTCCTGTGGTCCGACGGCTTTCCCGCCAAGGCCGTGGCCACGGGGCAGGCCGAGCTCTGCGTGCACCAGATCAGCGGGATCGTCCCCGTCGCCGGCGTGACGCTGGTCGGCCCGCTACCGCCTGCGCTGCAGAAGATCACCACGTACTCGGCGGGGCTCGCCGCGCGGAGCGTCCAGCCGGCCGTGGCCCGGGCGTTCCTGGCCTTTCTGGCCCGTCCCGCCTTCCGGGCGAAGTTCGCGGCGGCGGGAATGGACTACCGGGAATAATACGCGGACGTCTGATCCGTCGTGCTTTTGGTGCCGCTCGCCGCCGCCAAGGCCCTGGGTCTGGCGATCCCGCCCTCGCTCCTGCTCCGGGCGGATCAGATCATCGAGTAAGTCAGATCGGAAAGCGGGGGCGGAACACCCGGCGGATCAGGTAGGGATTGGCGCCGAGGTCGTAGAGCTTCTTGAGGTCTCCCGTCTTGAGCGCCTGCCGCTCCTCCGCGGTGAGGTCATGGCCGGCCAGCTCATCGTCGCTGAGCCCTTCCTTCATCAGGTGCTGGCGGGCCAGCGCGGTCAGGATCTTGTTGAGCGCGTAGGACGTGACGATCACGGATGCACCCACACGGTGGCGCAGCCGGTGATCCACTCCGGCACCGGCTCGTAGGCGAGCACCTCGCCCTTCCACCCGGGCACGGCCCCCAGCAGCGCGATCCAGTTCCGGATCTCCTGACCGCCGTTGCCGCCGTCACGCTCGATCTCGGCGTGGGTGAGCCGGAGCAGCGGCTCCACGTCGGCCCGGGCGATGTGGTCGAGCACCCGGCGATCGAACTCGGGGTTGATCCGGCCCGTCTCCGGCGTGCCCACCCAGTGCGAGACGCCCCCCGTGGCCAGCAGGGCGACGCGTTCCGTGGCCGGCCGTGAGCGGAGGATCGACCGCACGAAGCCCCCGACCTCGTGACAGCGCCGCGGGGCGGGCAGGGGAGGCGCCGCACAGTTGGTGTAGATGGGGGCGACGGGGATCGTCCCCTCGGGCGTGAGGAAGTGCAGGGGCACGGACATCTCGTCCCAGCTCTCGATCTCGTAGGAGTACGCGAAGTCGAAGCCGGCGGCCAGACCGCCCTCGAGGAACGCCATCCCCACCTCGGGCGCCCCCGGGACCTGGCGCGCCGGAATGCGCATGAACCGCGAGGCCCCCGGCGTCGGGGCCGCGTAGCTCCGGGCCAGGCCGATGCAGAAGGCCGGCATGTTGTTGTAGGCGAAGTTCTGGATGTGGTCGTTCACGAACATCACGATGAGATCGGGGCGCGCGGCGGCCAGCCGCCGGCGGAGCTCGTGGAAGCCGCCGTAGAGCCGCTCGCGCTGCTCGGGCCGGGCGATGTCGGGCCGCCCGGTGATCAGGGGGGCATGCGACGTCAGGGCCGCCGCGACGATGTCGGCCATCGGGTTCCTCCCCGCGTCAAAGGATAGTAGAATTCCCGTCCATGCGTCTCGGATACTTCGCGATGCCGCTGCATCCTCCCGGGGCCGACCCGGCCCGGACGATGGACGAGGACCTCGAGCAGCTCGTCACGCTGGACCGGCTGGGCTTCGAGGAGGCGTGGATCGGAGAGCATTTCACGGCGGAGTGGGAGAACATTCCGTGTCCGGATCTCTTCATCGCCCGGGCGCTGGGCGTCACGCGGAGGATGAAGCTGGCGACCGGCGTCTCCTGCCTGCCGAACCACAACCCCCTGATGCTGGCCCAGCGCATCGCCCAGCTCGATCAGATGGCGCGCGGCCGCTTCTACTGGGGGGTGGGATCGGGAGGATTTCCCGGGGACTTCGAGCTGTTCGGGATCGATCCCAAGAGCGGCAAGCAGCGGCAGATCACCCGGGCCGTGCTCGACACCGTGCTCGAGCTGTGGAACGATCCCAAGCCCGGCCTTTACAAGTCGAAGCACTGGCGCTTCCAGATCCCCGAGCCCCAGGACGACATCGGCCTGCGGCTGCATCTGAAGCCCTTCCAGCGTCCTCATCCGCCCATCGCCGTGGCCGGGGTGACCCCGAAGTCGGAGACGCTGGTGCTGGCCGGCGAGCGCGGGTACATCCCCATGAGCATCAACTTCGTCCCCACGCGCGTGCTTCGCACCCACTGGGAGGCCGTGGAGCAGGGTGCCCAGCGGGCAGCGCGAGTCGCCGACCGCGGGGAGTGGCGGATCGCCCGGGACGTCTACGTCTCCGACACCGACGCCCAGGCCCGGCGGGAGGCGCTGGAGGGCCCGCTCGGGCGCGACTACCGTGACTATTTCTTGCCCCTGCTCAAGAAGAACCGCGGCTTCGACTTCCTCAAGGTCGACCCGGCCATGCCCGATTCCGACGTCACGCTGGACTACCTGCTCGAGCACATCTGGATCGTCGGGAGCCCCGACACGGTCGCCGCGAAGCTGGCCGCCCTGCGCGACCAGGTGGGTGGTTTCGGGACCCTGCTCGTGATCGCGCACGAGGGGCGCCCGCGCACCGTGTGGGAGCGCTCGATGACGCTGCTCAAGCACCGGGTGCAGCAGCGCCTGACGGGGTGAGATCCGCGGGGGGCGGGCGCGGCCCCCGCCCCCCGCGAGCCTCAGCGAATGGCGATCGGGGCGACCGTCGCGCCCGAGAACCCCTGCATCTTGAGCGGCTGCATCACGAAGGCGAACTCGTACACCCGCTTGGCGGCCAGCTCGTCCAGCTTCATGTTCTCCAGCAGGTGGATGCCGTTCACCACCAGGAAGATCTGGTGGCCGGGCAGGGAGATCTCCTTGTCGGGGTTGGGCGCGACTTCCACGGGCCAGTTGTCCGAGCCCACGATCATGGGATCCTGTTTGACCAGCCATTCGGCGGCTTTCACGCCGACACCCGGGCAGCTCTTCACGTAGCGGGCATTGTCCTTGCCCCACAGCTTGCCCCAGCCGGTATTGATGATGACCGCGTCCCCGGGCTGCAGCTTCAGATTTTGCTTCTGCAGCGCTTGCTCGAGGTCCGGCACGGTGATCTCGTAGTTGTCGCCCAGCATGTCCACGCCCTTCAGCCCGGCCACGTCGATGAGCACACCGCGGGTGATCAGGCTGCCGACTTTCTCGATCCCGAGCTTGGTGAAGCCGCCCCGGCTCGAGATGTCGTCGACCTTGAAGCAGTTGTAGACCTTGTCCTCGTGCGTCTGGTGAGCGAACCCGTCGAGCTGGGTACCGACCTGGCCCATCTCGCTGATGAGAATCTCCTCGTTGCTGCCGCGACGGTTCGAGGGCTTGTTCATGAAGGTGCGCTTGGTGTGGATGTCGAAGCGGCGCGTGCCGAAGAAGGGCATGTCGGGGGCGAGGACGTGCCCGAGCTCGATGACCTCGCCGGTCTTGATCAGCTTGACCGCGCGCTGCACGCTGGCGGGCTTCATGTGATTGGCCGAGCCCCGCTCGTCCCCCGCTCCCCACTTCGAGGGGCAACGCTGGCTCTCCGCAGGCGGCTTCCAGGATTGGGCGTCGGCGGTGACGGCCGCCGAGCCGAGGATCACGAGGATGGCGATGCCGATCAGGGTGGGTCGCATGGTGCCTCTCCTTTGGCTGGAGGTACTGCCACGCCGCGTTGCGGCAGGGGTTCCGGGCCGGCGGAGACCGTATCCCACCCCCCTGAGGGATGCAAGGGGCCCGGATGCGAGCGTCAATTCGACGGCCCGGGGGACTTCCTGGCCAGAGTGGCCGATTTCTCACCATCGATCGAGGCCCCGATCTCCATCGAAACGACAGGTTATCGGGCGGGGCACGTCTGGTACCGGCGTTGCACCGTGGGGACATCATGATGGCCACGCGGAGTCTCGGACTGGTCCTCACCGCCAGCCTGTTCGCGGGTTGCGCGGCCCTGTCCCAGCTCTCGAGCGCGGGCGCCGAGCGTGAGCGGGCCGAGCGCGAGCGGGCGGCGCAGGAGCGGGCTACAGCCACCGAGCAGCTCCGGCGGCAGGCCGCGACCAACCAGGATCTGGAACTGCAGATCGCCCGCGCCCACCTGGCCATGCTCGAGCGTGAGGCCCAGATTCGCGCGCTCCAGGAAAAGCTCGACCTGGCCACCCTGGAGGTGGTGCGCGCGATGGGCAAGCTGCGCGGGGTGGAGAGCAAGGCCGAGGCGGCTGCCAACTTCGCCGAGGCCGAGATCGCGCTCCGGCTGCTCGAGAAGGAGAACGCCGGACGTGGTCGCGATCCCGACGTGCAGCAGGCCAAGCAGTTGATGGGGTTGGCCACCGAGGAATTCAAGAAGGCGAACTACGCGGGCACGATCTACCTCACCGGCCGGGTCAAGTCGCTCAGCACCGGCGGCCAGATCCGCGCCTCGAGCAACGGCGCCCCGGCTCGCCTGGACGGGGAAGCCGGGTTCTCGCTGCCCCTGCCGCTCAAGGCGCTGAGCAAGAGCAATGTCCGGGAAGGTCCGGCCCTCGACCAGAAGATCGCTTTCGTGGTCGAGGACGGGGGCGCGCTCACGGGGCACGCGCAGAAGGATCTCTGGGTCCGGGTGAGCCGGGAGGACGGACGCTCGGGCTGGATCTTCTACAACCGGATCGGCCTGCGCTAGAACACGCTCAATGAGCCGGGCGGGCGGCGGAACGCCCGCCGGCCAGCGCGATCCGGTTGCGTCCGCTCTTCTTGGCTTCGTAGAGCGCCGCGTCGGCCCGGGCGATCAACGCCTCCGGAGTCGTCCCGTGCGTGGGGAAGGCGGCGATCCCGACGCTCACCGTGACGTGACCCCCGGCGGCCCGGGCCTGGGCCACATGGGCCTGCAGCCGCTCGGCGATGGGGAGCGCCTCCCGCTGGCCCGTGGCCCGCAACAGCACGAGGAATTCGTCACCGCCGTAGCGCGCGGCGTAGTCGTCGTCGCGGATGGCGCTCCGGAACAGCGAGGCCACCTGCACCAACAGCGCGTCGCCGGCCAGGTGCCCTTCGCTGTCGTTGTACTGCTTGAAGTGGTCGATGTCGATCATCAGCACCGCGACGGAATACAGGTGCTGGGCCTGCTCGAGCTCGACCGTGAGGGTCTCCATGAG
>JBOHPM010000200.1:0-6062 GCA_050731715.1 Candidatus Rokuibacteriota bacterium | reverse complement strand
ACCCCCACGGCCTCGGCGGCACCCGCACGCATCGGGATCTCGCCGGGACGAAAGGTCGCGCGGCCCATCTCCACGGTGACGAAGTTGACGCGTCCCTGGCGGGGATGGAGCTGGCACTCGACCACCCCGCCCTTGGTGTCCACCGTGAAGATCTCCCGCGTGGCGTGGCCGTGGTCCCACAGGTACTTGGCGAAGATCCGCAGTCCGTTACCGGACTTCTCCGCTTCGCTCCCGTCGGGGTTGAAGATGCGCATGCCGAAGTCGGCGCGGGCCGAGGTCACCCGCAAGAGGATACCGTCCGAGCCCACGCCCCGATTGCGGTCGCAGATGCTCGCGATCGCCCGCACGCTCAGCGGCCCCGGCAGGTCGCGCTCGTCGATGACGAGGTAGTCGTTGCCCAGGCCGTGGCCCTTGACGAATGCAATCACGCGTGGGCCAGGTCCACGCGCCGGCCCGTGGCGGCGGACAGATAGCCTGCGTAGACGACCTCCACCACGTCGCGGGCCAGGTCGGCGTCGCTGAGGGGCCGACGCCCCTCACGGATGGCGTCCACGAAGTCTTCGAGCTCCTGGGGAAACCCGCGCATCCAGTCCTCCTCCGGGCTCGGGAACTGCCAGCCGGCCCGGGTCTCGACTTTTTCCGTCAGGTACTCGGCACCCCAGGCGCGGGCATCGGGAGCGTAGGCGAGCACGCTGGTGTTGGGCGTGATGTTGGCCTGGACGACCCCGTTGGTCAGGAACGCCGTCACCGTGTTGCGCACGCCGCCCAGGGTGATGTCGTTGGCGTGCACGGTGGCCTTGGTGCCGTCCTCGAAGGTGATGACCGTCACCGCCCAGTCTTCCACGTCGTGCCACTCGGTGCGCATGAGGCGGGGCCGGTCGGCCACGGCAGGCAGCTGGGTCAGTTGGGCGACGTCGGCCAGGACCGACCGGGCACGGATGGGCCGGCCGTGGCGACGCCGGCCCTCGTGATGCTTGAGGTGCAGCACCGCGCCCACCGGATGAGCGCCCATGCGGAGCAGTGAGCCACCGCCCGAGGTTCGCCAGCGGCCGGCGTAGGCGGCGTGGGAGCCGGAGTGGGCCTCCTCGGCCCGGAGCTCGAGAATGCCGCCCCCGCTGGCGTCCACGAGCCGGCGCAGCTTGACGACCGGCGGCGCGTACACGAAGTCCTCCGCGTAGCAGAGCGTCACCCCGGCCCGGGCCACCGATTCCAGCACCTCGTCGCAGTGACGCAACGCGCTCGCCAACATCTTGGCGCGGTCCTCGCCTCCGTCGCCGAAGTAGCCGGTGAGCGGCTTCTCGACGATCACGTGCTTGCCGGCCTGCGCCGCGGCCGCCGCGATCTCGTGGTGGGCGGCGGTGGTCGCGCAAACGTCCACGCAGTCCACGTCGGGCGAGGCCACCAGCTCGCGGTAGTCGCGAAAGGTGCGGGGGATGTCGTGGCGCCGGGCGAAGGCTTCGGCATCGCCAGGTGTGCGGGCGCAGACGGCCGTGAGGGCAACCTTGGTCCCGAGCAGCGGGCGGTAGTTCGTCGCGTGCAGACTCGCCGCAAACCGCGCCCCCACAATTCCGATGCGGAGCAAACTCACCGGGGTACTCTCACGCGCCAGTTTCCTGCACCGGCTCTATGGCTCGACCCGTGTTTCATCTCACGCGAATGGGGAGGTCTGGAGGGGGGTGGCCTCCACCCACTCCAGGCTAACGATGGAAGGCGACGGTCTCCGCCCCTCCAGACTGAGAAGGAGGAATTGCCCCCGCCAACTAGCGCCGGTCCGGCGACACGTACGTCTGGCGCGCTGGCCCCGTGTACTCGGCGCGAGGCCGGATGAGCCGGTTGTGGGCGTGCTGCTCCAGGACGTGGGCGGCCCAGCCGACCAGCCGGCTCATGGCGAAGATCGGCGTGAACTGGTCCGTGGGGATCCCCATGCAGGCATAGGCGGCGCCGGAGTAGAGGTCGACGTTGGGGTAGATCTTCTTGTCCTCGCCCACCACCCGGGCAACGGTGTTGAGGATCTCGACGTAATGCGTCCGGCCCGTCTGCCGCCCCAGTTCCATGGCCAGCCGCCGCAGGTGCTTGGCCCGCGGGTCTTCGACACGGTAGACCCGATGGCCGAAGCCCATGACCCGGGCCTTTTCGGTCAGGGCCTTGCGGATCCAGGCCTCGGCGCGCGCGGGCGTGCCGATCTCCTCCACCATGCGCATGACCTGCTCGTTGGCGCCCCCGTGCAGGGGCCCCTTGAGAGCCCCGATACCGGAGACGATGGCCGAGTGCAGATCGGAGAGCGTCGCCGCCGTCACCCGGGCCGCGAAGGTAGAGGCGTTGAACTCGTGGTCGGCGTGCAGGATGAGCGCGACGTCGAAGGTCTTGGCGGCGAGCTCCGTGGGCTTCGTGCCGGACAGCATGTACAGGAAGTTGCCGGCGAGGTTCAGGCGCGGGTTGGACGCCACCGGCGCCTTGCCGCGGCGCAGCCGCTCCCAGGCCGCCACCAGGGTCGGCAGCTGGGCGGTCAGCCGCAGGGCCTTGCGCACGGTCGCCTCCCGAGAGTTGTCGCCGGCGTCGGGATCGAAGGCGGAGAGCGCGGACAGACCCGTGCGCGCCACCTCCATGGGCGTCGTCTTCTTGGGCAGCAGACGCAGCATCCCGATCAGCTTGGGCGACAGGTTGCGGGTAGCCGTGGACGACAGGGTCTTGACGTGGGTGTCGAGCTCCTTGCGGCTCGGCAGGCTGCCGTGCCAGAGCAGGTAGACGACCTCCTCGAACGAGGAGTGCTGGACGAGATCGTCGACGTCGTAGCCGCGGTAGAGCAAGCGCCCCTGGCGTCCGTCGATGAAGCAGATCTCCGAGGTCGAAACGACGACGTCCTCGAGCCCTTCCTTGAAGCCGTTGCTCATGCCTGCCCCTTGGCCGGAGTGTGGAAGCGGTTTGCTTTTATCATAGGTCCCGGGAGCCTTCAAGGCACGCCACCGTGAGCGTCATCGACTTCTACGATCACCACCCCATCGACGAGGATCACGTCCTGTCCCGCGTGTCGCTCCGGCGGGGCACGCTCGCCGGGCTACGGGCCGAGGACCTGTTCGACTTCGACCAGGATCACTACGGCGGCCTGGCCGCGGTGGAGGCCCTGGCCCGCCGGGCCGCCATCGCCACCGGCAGCCGCGTGCTCGACGTGTGCGCCGGGCTGGGCGGTCCCGCGCGCGTTCTCGCCCGGAGCCGGGGCTGCCGCGTGGTGGCGCTGGAGCTGAGCCACCGGCGGGCTGCCGGCGCGGCCCGGCTGACCGCGCGCGTGAGCTTGAGCGGGCTGGTCCGGGTCGTACGGGGCAACGCCGTCGCCCTGCCCTTCGCGGCCGGCCGCTTCGACGCGTGCCTGAGCCAGGAGGCGCTGCTACACATCGAGGACAAGGCCGTCGTCCTGCGCGAGTGCCGCCGCGTGCTCGTCCCCGGCGGCCGCCTGGCCTTCACCGACTGGATCGCCCGCCCCCGCCTGGCCGACCGCGAGCGCGCGCGCCTGCACGAGTGGATGGCGGCCACTACGCTGCAGACGCTGGAGGGCTACCGGGCGCTGCTGGGCCGGACCGGCTTCACTGGCATCGCCGCCGAGGACGTCACCGACGAGTGGCGGCCCCTGCTGCGGCACCGGCTGCAGGTGCATCGGGGCCAGCAGCAGGAGACGGCGGGCCGCTTCGGCGAGCGCTGGACCCGCGACTTTCTGGCGCTCGATCGGTTCTTCGTCGAGCTGGTGGAGTCCGGCAAGCTGGGGGGCGGGCGGTTCACCGCCAACCGTTGACGGCCGGGCTCAGCGCAGCTTGCGCAGGATGTCCTTGAGGCCTTCCTCGAGCCGCCGCTTCTCGCCCTCGCGCAGCAGCGACCCCGCGGCGATGGCGATCTTCGGCGCGGCCGCCGTGCCCGTCACCCGGGCCCGCAGCTCGCGACGCGAGGCGGCCACGGTGAGGTCGATGTTCAGGGCTCCCGAGGCCAGCGCGTAGGTGCCGGCGGCGGTGGCCTTGAGGACCGGGCCGCTCAGCAGGAGATCCCGCGTCGCGACCACGCCGTTGGTGATCGTGTAGGTGGCGGTGATCGAGTCGTAGTCGAGGGCGGAGGCCAGCGCGTCCGCCGGCACCTCACGGCTCAACACGGATTCCAGGGCGCCGCCGAGCCGGATCACATTGCTGAGCAACGCCAGGGCCTGCCTCCCGACCACCTTCCCCGGCCCCACGTGCACCTGGCCCTTGCCGTTGAGCGTGCTCCAGAGGTCGGCCAGGCGCGCGGTGGCGGAGCCGCTGTGGTCGAGGGGCCCCGACACCGCGTAGCCCTGGCAGAGGAAATCCACCAGGACTCTCTCGGCCGGTACCGCCTTGATCGCCAGGTCCCCCAGCTCCACGCCCATGCCCTGGTCGAGCGTGAGCATCAGATTGGTGGTGATCGTGCCCCTGGCGATCGAGGTTGTCACCGGCCGCGCCGCCAGGCGGGGCTCCTCGTACGTCAGCCTCAGCTTCAGGGCTCCCAGCGCGAGGTCACGCCGCTTGGGCTCCGGGCACTGGGGACTGGTCTGGGTGACCGTGGGACTGCTGAGCTCGACGTCGCCCTGCGCTCGGGGCTTGCCCACGGTGCCGCCCAGGGCCAGCGTCCCCGTGAGGGCCCCGGAGATCACCGGCTCGGGGCCCAGCGCGGCGGCCACCAGCTCGCGGATGTCCTTGCCGTCGAGGGTGAGCGTGCCCCGCACGGGCGCGTCGGTCAACGCGCGGGCGGCATCGAGCCCCAAGCTGCCCTCGGAGATCTTGAGGACGAGGTCCCCCGGCTTGACCCTGGCGTTCCCGCGAAAGGCCAGGGGGCCGGGACCCGGCGTCAGCGTGAGGTCGAGATCCTCCACCCGATAGCGCTGGGCCTGACGGCTGGCCCGGGACTCGTAGGCGATGACTCCGTCCTCGATCTTCACCTGCGAGGCGATCACCGCCGCCGCGCCGGGCCCACCGCCGGCCCCGCCGCGCGGCCGGCTGGCGGGGCGCCCGTCGGCCCCCGTGCCGAGGCTCGCGATGTTCCACCGGCCATCAGGGGCCTGGACCAGCGAGATGACCGGCTCCTTCAGGACGAAATCGCCCAGCTCGACACGGAGCAGCAGCAGCGGCCAGAGGCGCAGCCGCACCTCGGCCCGCTCGAGCTTCAAGAACGGTGTCTCGCCGAAGGCCGGATCCTCGGCGACCTCGAGGTCTCTGAGGACGACCGCGGGCCGGGGAAGCACGGACACCGAGAGGCCGGCGAACTTGACGGGGCGCCCGAGCGCCTGGGAGGCCGTGTTCGCGATCAGCGCCTGGATGCGGGGCGTGTCAACGAGGAAGGGAACCGCCACCAGCGCGACAAGTGCCAGGACGAGGATCGCCGCCACGGCCACGGCGATCCACGTCCCGACGCGCCTCATGCCGTACCGCCGCGCGGGCTACCCCGTCTGGATCGCAGTGAGCCGCCACGGCTGCGGGCCCACCGCGCGGGCAAAGGTCCAGAACTCCTCCACCACTTGCGGCTGCGCTGGCGAGCCGTCGATCACGCGGCCGGTGGCGTCATCCACGGTGTAGTCGACGAGCGAGGCCTGGATCCCCACGGTAGCGTAGTCGCGGCCACCCTCCTGCCAGGCCTCGCTGAGCTCGGCCTCCCGGACCTCGATGCGCTCGATCCGGTTCGTGTGACGGCTACTCTTGAGCTGATCGCACTGGGCCTGCAGCACGGCCAGCATTTCGGCGCTCAGATAGTCGCGCAGCGGCGTGAGGTCGCGCGTCGTCACGCTTTCCTGCACCCGGACGAACATCCGCCGGGCCAGCGTCACGAGCGTGGCTGGCTCGAAGGCCGGATCGAGCGTGCGCAGATGACCCACCCCCCGCGCCAGGTCTGAGACTTCGGCCGGCGGGGCTCCGGCGGCAACGGGACGCGCCCACCCGGTCTCGGTGGCGGGTGGTGCGGCCATGGTAGATTGCCCGGCCATCGCGTACGCGGGCTCACGGGCCGCCTGGCGACGCTTCAGCATGGTTACGAGGAGGAACAGACCGCCACCCACGAGCAGGATGTCCATGAGA
>JBOHPM010000199.1:0-6073 GCA_050731715.1 Candidatus Rokuibacteriota bacterium | reverse complement strand
GGCGCCGCCCGGTTGGCCGTCCACGGCTGAGCAGGTATCCGCGGTGGCAGCCCTCCCCCGCTCGATAGATGTCCTGGCCGAGCGTGCGCTCGTGGCTCTGCACGACGTCCCATCCCCGCGCCGCTAGCAGACGCGTCGCTCCGGCCAGCACCAGGGCGCGGGCGGTGGCGGGGAGCGGTGGCACCGGCAGGCGGTGGAGGACAACGCCGTCTACCGGGACCTGCGCGGGAAGACTGGCGAGGTGAAGCTCGTAACCGTGATCGACCAGGGCCTTGACCAGCCCGGCAGTCGCCTGCTCGACGCCCCCGTGAAACGCGAACGGTCGCGCGACGAGGAGGAGTTTCATTGTAGCGGGGGCCGCGTGCTCGGGTCGGGCCGAGGGTGGGCTGCTCTAGGTACGGTGTGGCGGCGCGCGTATCGCCAATTCATCGAAGTCGGGTCCCGACAACTTTGTCGATCAACGGGAAGAGGCGGGCCCGGGCAGCGGTGAAGCTGTACTCGGCCACGCAGCGCGCACGTGCCCGCCGACCCAGCGCTGCGGCCGTCTCCGGCTCGGCGACGAGGCGATGGATGGCCTTGGCCAGCTCACCGACGTCGGCGGGCGGCACCACGATGCCACCATCGTCCAGGATCTCCGGAATCATTGACACCGCGGTGGCGACGATGGGGCGGCCCAACGCCATGGCGTCGAAGAGCTTCGCCGGAACCTGCCCCACGGTGTCGGTCGTCGCCCGCTGGGGCACCGCCACCACATCGGCCGCCGCGAGGTAGCGGGGCACGTCGTCGAAGGGGACCTCGCCCATGGTGCGGACGAAGGGGCGCGCCCCCCACCGGCGAGCGGCGTCGCTGTCGGGCTTGACCCCAACGAGGGCCAGCGTGACCTCGCCGCCCAGCCGGCCCACGGCCTCGACGAGATCGTCCACGCCCTTGTAGGCTCGGGGGGTTCCCAGAAACATGACCAGCGGGGATCGATCGAATCCGAGCCGGGCGCGGGCGGCCGTGTGATCGTAGCGTTCCGGATTCCACTCGTCCGTGTCGCGGACGTGGGGGAGCAAGGCACCCCCGAAGCGGCGCTCGAGAAACCGAGAGGCCACGGTGAGGGCGTCGGCGCTCGGGATGAGCCGCTCACATAGCCACGTCCAGGTCAGGCCGTTGGGGTTGGCCAGGTTGAGGGCCCGGCCAATGCGGCCCCCGGCGCCCGCGCGGTAGTAGAAGCCGAGTTCCCAGTCGTCGATGTCGAGCAGTAGCGGGCGCCGCCGACGGCGGCGCGCCAGTAGCGCCAGACCGTAGCTGGTCGGCCGCGGCTTGGAGGCGTAGAGCACATCCCCGTCGATCCGATCCAGCAGCGCCGGGACGTCGCCGACGAAGGCGGGGTAGCGGCGCGCCGGGACGCCCACGTATTTGATCGCCCCCCCGATCACGGGACTCCAGGCCCGTGGGCCAAATTGCGGACCGACGACGGTAACCTCGTAACGGGGCGCAAGCAGCCGCGCCAGCAGGTCGGCCCGGCCGGTGGCGTTGTCCGAGAGGTCGAAGGTGAGGATCGTGACCTTCACGGCACCAGCCGCCGATACCGCTCCTCGAGCTGGGTGGCCAGGGCCGCGCCCGAGTAGCGGTCGACCACGAGCCGGCGTCCCGCCTCACCGAGCCTGGCCCGGAGCGCGGGGTCGTGGACGAGACGCCGGAGCGCCCCGGCCAGGGCCGAGGCATCGCCCGCGTGCACCAGCAGCGCGTGCTCGCCGTCGCGGAGCACCTCGCTGACGACACCCACCCGTGAGGCGATGAGTGGGCAGCCCACCGCCAGGTACTCCCACACCACGCGGGACATGCCCTCGGACTCCACGGGCACATAGAGCGCCACGTCGAGGGCCGCCATGGTGGCGGCGGGGTCGTCGGCGAATCCGGCCATCGTGAACGAGCGCACCAGCCCCGAGTGTCGGACCCGGTCACGGATCGCGGTCTCGGCGTTGCCCCCTCCCACGAAGGCAAAGTGCAGGCGATCGTCGGCGAGGCGCCTGGCCGCGTCCACCACGAGCGCGTGCCCCTTCATGCCCCGCAGACCTCCGATCATCCCGATCAGCAGCTGGCCGTCGCCCGCGCCGAGTTGGCGCCGCAACACGGGGTTGGCCGGGCGAGGCTGAAAGCGCTCGACGTCGGCGCCGCCGCGTAAGGTCACCACGCGCTCCGGGGGCAGCAGGCCGGTGGCGAGATACTGTCGGCGTATCGCCTCGGTCACGGTGACCACGAGCGTGGTGGCCTGGCCGTACAGCCACCGGTTGGCAGCGTGCGGCCTGACCGCCTGGACGATGTGTCGGGTCCGCACCAGCGGGCGGGGCGTCGGGCTCAAGCGGTTGGCCATCGCCGACAGCCAGTGCTCCTTGCTCCGATGCGCGTGTACGATATCGACCCGGCGGAGCCATCCGCGGAGCTGACGGAGATCCGCCAGGTCGGTGGAGGGCCGGAGGCCGCTCTGCAGGCCGAAGGTGACGATGTCCTCGACGCCCTCGGCGCGGGCTCGACCGATGACCTTGGCTTCGGTGCCGGCGCGGCAACCGAGCGTGACGGCGTGGCCACGGAGGCCGAGCTCGCGAGTCATCCGCGCCGCCCAGTAGGCGTCGGACGACCAGCCCCGGCACGACATGAGGTGCAGGATGCGCATCGGCTCAGGCGAGCGTCTGGTACACCGCCTCGACGATGACCACCGAGCGCTCCGGACCGAACTCCGTCCCGGCTCGTCGCAGACCTGCCTGGCCCATAGCTCGCGCGCGGGCCGGGTCGGTCAGGATGGCGGCCAGGGCGGCGGCCACACTCTCGGGACGGTCGTCATCGACGAGCAAGCCGGTCTCACCATCGACGACGGTCTCGGGCAGCGCGCCGACGCGTCTGGCCACGACCGGGCGGGCCGCCGCCATCGCCTCCAGGACCGCCCGGCACGAGTCGTCGGAGCCGGCCGCCATCAGGGCGAAGCAGTCACCGGCCGACACGACGGAAGGCAGATCGCGATCGCGGTAGCCGGTGAAGACCACGTGCCGGGCCAGTCCCATCTCGGTGACGAGGTGCTCGAGTCTCGTGCGCGTCTCGCCCTTGCCTACGAGGAGCAGGCGCACGTCGGGCAGGGTGCGCAGCAGCAGCCGGATCGCGGCCAGGAGGAGCTCGTGGCCGCGATTCGGGGCGAGCCGCGACACCGACACGACGACGGGCGAGCGGCCAAGCCGGAATTCTTCCCGCACGGGGTCCGGGTCGACAGGCATCTGGAAGCGCGGCAGGTCGGCGACGCCGGGGATCCAGTGCGTGCGCTCGTCGGGGATGCCCACCTCCCGGCAGCGCGCTTCGATCTGACGCGAGACCGCGAACACGGCGGCGGTGCGCCGGTACAGCGCCGCCGACAGCCGGTCCCGCTTGACCGCCCGGAAGTTGTGGAAGGTGCGGACGAGCGGAATGGGCCGGCCTGCGCCGCGGGCCCGCCGGATCAGCAGGCCCAGCCAGTGGTCGTGCGAGTGGTGACAGTGGATGATGTCGACGCCCTCGCTGCGGACGATCGACCGCAGCCGGCGACGATCGGCGAGGATGCGACGGGGCACCGGCCGTGCCTCGAGATGCAGACCGGGCAGCGGATCGAGGCCGGCCTCGCGCGCCTTGGCCTCGAACCGATCGCCGGGAATGACCCCCAGCAAGAGGCGATGGCCGCGCCGCTGCAGGCTCGAAGCCAGATGGATCACCGGATCGGCGCTCCCTGTCCACCACCGATTGGCGGCCAGATGCAGGACCGTCAGGCCCATTGCGGCAGCACGGTCTGCAGGCGCGCCTCGACCTCGGCCGCGGTGATGGCGCGCAGGCAGGGGTGATCGATCGGGCAGACCCGGTAGAAGCACGGCGCACAGGGCGTGGGACGGCTCACCACCGCTACCGGGCCGCGGGGCGCGGTGAGGTGGGGATCGGTGGGGCCAAAGAGGCTGACGACCGGTGTGCCCAGCGCCGCGGCCAGGTGTCCGACACCGGTGTCGCCGCAGACGAGGGCATCGAGCTCCGACAGGACAGCGGTCAACAGCGAGGGGCTGTCCCGGCCGACCAGGCTCGGGACCGCGACTCGCTGCCGGATCGAGGTCGCCGTGGGCAGATCGGCGGGGGCGCCGAGCAGCACGGGTCGGGCCCCGTGGTCCACCAGCAAACGGCAGAACTCCACCAGGCGTTCGCACGGCCAGAGCTTGGAGGGTCCGAACTCCGCACCGAGGTGAAGTCCGACCCGAGGGGTGCGGCCCTCTCCTGCCCCCACTTCGTCGAGCAATGCTCTGGCCGCCTGGCGGCCCTCGGAGCCCGCCTCGGGCTGGGTCAAGGCAGGCTCACGCGTGACGGGCGTCAGTCCGAGAGGATCGAGCAAGAGGAGATATTCATCGATCTGATGAGGCCTTGGGTCGGGCTTGCTCAGACGATCAGTCAACAGTAGCGTGCGCCCGTCGCCCGCGAAGCCGATCCGGCGGCGCGCGCCCCAGTACCAGGCGGACATCGCCGACTCCAGGGAGTTGGGCAGGAGCAAAGCCACGTCCGAACCGAGCCCGCGCACGCTGTCAGCGGCCCTGAGCCGGCCCGTGAGCGACCTGGGATAGGTGATGAGCACGTCACCCAGCCCCTGTCCGGCCAGTAGGGAGGCCCACGGTCCAGCCAGCCCGATGCGATTGCCTGGCAGGCCGGCCCGGAGCGAGCGAAGCAGCGGGACAGCCATCACGGTATCGCCGAGCCAGTTGGGGAGGCGGACGATCACGGTCGCGGGCAGGCGCGGGCGAAGGCGGCCCGCCACACGTCATCGCCCGTCAGGAGCTCGAGTTGTACGCTGACGATGTAGAGCGGGCGGTCCGGGGGCGGCAGCCTCCGCAGTCGGACCCAGTCCTTTTCGGTCGTCACCAGGCCCTCGGCGCCGAGCTCACGGGCGCGCAGGGAGAGCCGACGCAGGTCCTCCGTCGAGTACCAGTGGTGATCGGGAAACGGCACCTGATCGAGGACGGCCACGCCAAGTTCGCTCAGCGTCCCTCCGAAGCCTCGGGGTGAGGCGATCCCGGCGAAGGCCAGCAGCCGAGCGCCGCCCAGACTGCCGAGCGTGCGGCCGCGCATGCGTTCGGTCTCCCAGCACTCCACGGGAGCGTAGCGGGCAGTGAGCAGCGGCACTGCAGGGGCCCAACGGGCGGCGTCTGCCCTCACGGCCTCGAGGTCCACTGCGCTCCGGGCTTCGGTGGCCACGATCAGGTCCGCACGCGCCAGCGCGGCCAGCGGCTCCCGGAGCGGACCGCCGGGGAGCAGGCGCCCATTGCCCCAGGGGTTGCGGGCCCGGGTCATGACGATCTCGAGGTGCTTGACGAGTGTCCGGTGCTGGAAGCCGTCGTCGAGCACAACCGCCGTCGCGTGGAAGCGCTCGACGGCGAGCCGGGCCGCCTCGTAGCGGTTGGCGCCGACGATCACGGGTACCCGCGGCAACCGGCGCGCCAGCAGGAACGGCTCATCGCCGGCGTCTTCCGGGTCGAGCCTGATCGAGGCCGTGTCGGCGACGATCTGGACACCCCGGCTCTGCCGGCGGTAACCCCGGCTCACCACGGCCGCCCGATGCCCCATCTCGGCGAGTGTCCGCACGGCCAGCTCCACGGCCGGAGTCTTGCCGGTGCCGCCCACGGTGAGATTGCCAACGGACACGACGGCGCAGGGCAGCGCCCGCGAGCGGAGCAGGCCACGCCCGTAGAGCCACGACCTGGCTCCGAGCAGACCGCGGTAGCCGCCAGCCAGCGCGTCCAGCAGCAGCGCGGGGCCCCGTGAAAATCCTTCGTCCCATCGGCGGGCTAGCCGGACGCTGGCACTGGGACGGCTCACGGCGTCCCCCGTGGCCGCAGGAACTGGGCCACCAGATCCAGGGTGGCCTGCACGGCGCCCTGGCGGGAGGCCACCGCCTCGTAGGCCTGCGTCCCGAGCCGCAGCCGAAGCTCGTCGTCCTGCAGGAGTCGGGTCAGTTGCGCCGTCAGCGCATCGGCGTTGACGACGACGATGCCGCCGCCGGCCTCGGTCAGCAGGGCCGCGGCATCGCGAAAGTTCG
>JBOHPM010000198.1:0-6108 GCA_050731715.1 Candidatus Rokuibacteriota bacterium | reverse complement strand
TGGCGCGTCATGATGCCGTATTCGCCCTCGAGCCGAGCACGCAGCGTCTCGGGAAGCGGCTCGGCCCCGACCTGCGCGACTTGCAACGGCAGCCGGGCCCCACCCATCTCCTGGGCCTTTTCTAGAATAGTCATGAGGAAGCTCGGCGTGCCGACGTAGCCGGTGGCGCCCACGGCCCGGGCAACCATCACTTGCGTGTCCGTGTTGCCCACGCCGGTAGGGGCGACGGTGCAGCCGATGAGAGCCAAGGCCTCATCGATCTCGTGCGCGGCCGGGACCAGATGGTAGAGGTACGTGTTCAGCACGACGTCGCCGGGACGGAAGCCGCCGGCGTACAGGCAGGTCTCGGCGTGCCAGGCGCTGAGCTCCGGCCCCATCGGCTCCAGAATGGGCCCGGGCGAGACGAAGATGCGACGAATCCTGGCGGGCTCCACCGTGCAGAAGCCGCCGAACGGCGGGTCGGCCTTCTGCAGCTCCGGCAGCTCGCTCTTCTTGATCACCGGCAACCGCGCCAGATCGTCGAGCCCGCGGATGTCGGCCGAGCGTAGGCGGGCCCGTTCCAGTCGGCGACGCACCCCAGGCGCTTTCGCCCAGGCATGCTCGAGCAGCCGCCCCAACCATCCGGCCTGGTAGCGGGCACGCGCCGCCGACGACATCGTCTCCTTCTCCCGGTTCCAATAACCGTGGCGGCGATCCACCGTGGTCACCAACACCTCCACGCGACAAACTCGGCGCCGAAGGCCCGCAGCGCCGTCGGAAGGGGGGCGAAGCCCCCCTCCGGGTCACGAGAGCCAGCGCTTGCGGCGCCGGTAGTGCTTGACGTCACGATAGCTCTTGCGCTGCCCGACGCCGGTGAGCCCCAGGTAAAATTCCCGGATGTCCTCGTTCTCGCTGATCGTCCGGGCGTCACCGTCGAGAACGATGCGGCCGCTCTCCATCACGTACCCGTGCTGGGCGAAGCGCAGCGCCATGGTCGCGTTCTGCTCGGCCAGCAGCACGGCCACCTTCTCCTCCCGGTTGAGCCGCTTCACGATCTCGAAGATCTCCTGCACCAGCATGGGCGCCAGGCCCATGGACGGCTCGTCCAGGAGCATGACCTTGGGCCGCGCCATGAGGGCGCGGCCGATGGCCAGCATCTGCTGCTCGCCGCCCGAGACGTAGCCGGCCTTGGTCCCCCGGCGCTCGGTGAGGCGGGGAAAGTACCCGTAGACGAGATCGAGGTCCCGGCGCGTGTCCTGCCCGTTGCGGCGACTGTAGGCGCCGGTGAGGAGATTCTCCTCGACCGTGAGGTGCTCGAAGACCCGCCGCCCTTCCATGACCTGGACGATGCCCCGGCGCACCACCTCGGCCGGGTTCTGCCGATGGATCGTCCGGCCCTCGAACTCGATGCTGCCCTTGGTGACCTCACCACGCTCCGTGCGCAGCAGGCCCGAGATGGCCTTGAGCGTGGTGGATTTGCCGGCGCCGTTGGCCCCGAGGAGGGCCACGATGCCCCCCTCGGGAACCTTGAGCGAGACTCCCCTCAGGACCAGGATGACGTGGTCATAGATGACCTCGACGTTACTGACCGACAACAGCGGCCGGGAAGCGTCGCTCACGACGTCGCGTCTCTATTTTTCCTTGGCACAGTCACGCATGGTGTAGTTGAACTTCTTGGCCTCCTCGACGGCCGCCGCTTCCAGCTTGGGCCGCACGACGTCACGCATGGGCTCGAACCAGTCGGAGACGACCTTCCACTGCTTGCCGTCCCACTGCTGGACCGCGGCCATGCCGTTGCCCTCGTGGTTGTCGCAGCTCACGCGGACCGGTCGAATCAGACCCTTCATGCCCAGCTGCTCCAGCCGCTGCTCGGTGATGTTGAGGTTCTCGTAGCCCCACCGGACCTGCTCGCCGGTAGGCGCCTTGTTTCCGTACTTGCCCATCGCTGTGCGGATCGCCTCGGTGTTGAACATGGCATTGATGAGCATGCGGTTGTAGAGCACCTCGCCCGTCCGGACGGCCCAGTCGCTGCCGTAGGCGCCCTTGCCCTTGTCGTAGACGTACTTGTAAAGATCCTGGTGCACCTTGAAGCCCGAGCCGGGGGCGCTGAAGGTCATCGACTTGTAGCCCTTGGCCCCGTCGCCCGCCGGCACCACATCGGCCTCCGTCCCCGTCCACCAGTTCCCGACCACGTGGTCCATCTTGAGGCCGTGGGCGTGAGCCTCCTTCACGGCGACCTGGTTCATCACGCCCCAGCCGGAGATGTAGATCCAGGCGGGGTTGAGGCGGCGCACCTGCAGCCAGGTGGCCTTCTGCTCCTGGCCGGGGTGGTCGACCGCCAGCAGCGTGAGCTCGAAGCCCAGGCGCCGGGCCAGGTCCTCGAGGGTCGGGTTGGCCTCCTTGCCATAGGGGCTGTTGTGGAAGATGTGAACGATCTTCTTGCCCTTGAGCTTGTCCATGCCGCCTTCCTGCTGGCCGACGTACTTGATGAAGGCGGAGGCCTGGCTCCAGTAGGTCATCGGGAAGTTGAACACCCAGGGGAACCAGCGGCCGTCGGCAGAGGCTGTCATGCCGTACCCCATGGAATGGATCACGACCTTGTCCACGGGCGCCTTGGGAATGAGCTGGTAGGTGATCCCGGTGCTGTACGGGTTGACGAGCACGGCGCCGCCATGCTTGCCCTTCAGCCGCTCGTAACATTCCACACCCTGCTTGGTGTCGTACTGCGTCTCGCACTCCTCGAAGACGATCTTGACCCCGTTGATCCCGCCGTCGCGCTCGTTGAGGAGCGTGAAGTAATCGATGGCCGCGTTGGCGATGGGAACCCCGCCCGGGGCGTACGGACCGGTGCGGTAGACCAGGAGCGGGATGAACACCGTCTTGTCCTGGGCCAGGGCCGCCAGCGGCCAGACTGCCGCCACGATGACCAGGATGCCGAGCACAAGCGCTTTGCCCTTCATGGTCCTTGCCTCCTCTCTCTTAGTAAGGGAACGGCCACAGACGCAGCTTCTCCTTGGAGATCTGCCAGAGCCGGGCCAGCCCGTGGGGCTCGACGATCAGGAAGACGATGATCAGCCCGCCGAAGATCATCAGCTCGATCTGCTTCTGGAGCGCCGTCGACATGGCGACGTGGAGCAGGTGCGGCAGGTTGGTGAGGAAGATGGGAACCAGGATGATGAAGGCCGCGCCCAGGAACGAGCCGAGGATACTACCCAGACCCCCGATGATCACCATGAACAGGACGAGGAACGACTGATTGATGTCGAAGGCGAGGGTCTCGGCGCTGCCCAGGTACAGGAACACCAGCGCGGCGCCGGCCATCCCGCAGTAGAACGAGCTGATCCCGAAGGCCAGCAACTTGGTCCGCAGCGGTCGGATGCCGATGATCTCGGCGGCGATGTCCCGGTCCCGGATGGCCATCCAGGAGCGGCCCACCCGGCCCCGCACCAGGTTCTTGGCGACCAGCGCAAAGACCGCGACGAAGGCCAGGGCCAGGACATAGCGCGCCCCCGCGGTGGCCTCGGGACCGCTGACCATCACCCCGAACACGCTGCGCGGCGGGGCGGTGATGGTGCCCGAGGGCGCGTAGTTGACGAACCAGGCCACCTTGTTGAAGAGCCAGATGAGAAAGAACTGCGCGGCCAGGGTGGCCACGGCCAGATAGAAACCCTTGATGCGCAGGCTAGGGATGCCGAACAGCAGCCCGACCCCAGCGGCGATGAGCCCGGCGGCCAGGAAAACGACGATGACGCTGAGGCCGGGAAACGCCGTGGCGAGCTTGAAGGCGCTGTAAGCGCCCACGGCCATGAAGCCCCCCGTCCCCAGCGAGAGCTGGCCGGCATAGCCCGTCAACAGATTGAGCCCGATCGCCGCCAGCGAGTACACGAGGAACGGGATGAGGACGGCCTGCAGCCAGTACTCGTCGGCCAGCACGGGCGGGACCACGAAGGCGGCCGCCACCGCCAGCACCACCAGCACGCGGTCCTGGATGATGGGAAAGATCGCCTGGTCTGCGGCGTAGCTCGTCTTGAACTGCCCGGCCGCCCGGTAGATCATCGGGGTGCCTGGTCACACGCGTTCAATGATCTTCTCCCCGAACAACCCCTGCGGCCGGAACAGCAGGAAGACGAGCGCCAGCACGTAGGCGAACCAGTTCTCGATGGCCCCCCCGACGAGCGGGCCCCAGTAGATCTCGCCGAGCTTCTCCCCCACCCCGATGATCAGCCCGCCGACGATGGCCCCGGGCACCGAGGTGAAGCCACCCAGGATGAGGACAGGCAGCGCCTTGAGCGCAATGAGGGACAGGCTGAACTGCACGCCGCTCTTGGCGCCCCACATGAGACCGGCCACGATGGCCACCACGCCGGACACCGACCACACGATCACCCAGATGGTCTTGAGGGGGATGCCGATGCTCAGCGCGGCCTCATGGTCGTCGGCCACCGCCCGGAGCGCCCGGCCCACGCGCGTGGTGTGGAAGAAGACGGCGAGCACGGTGACGAGCACGGCGGCGGTGACGGCCGCCGAGAGCTCGAGCCAGTTGACCAGGACCCCGGCCACGATGAACGAGGTGTCGGGGATGCCGATGTCGAGCTTCTTGACGTTCGAGCCCCACAGCATCTCGCCGAAGCCTTCCAGGAAGAAGGTCAACCCGATGGTGGCCATGAACAGGATGATGTACTCCTGATTGACCAGCGGTCGCAGGACGAACCGCTCGATGGCGAACGCCAGCGCCACCATGGTGGCGGTCGTCAGGAGTAGGGCCAGGACCACCGGCACCCCGCGCTCGAGCAGGCCCACCAGGGTCAGGGCCGCGAACAGGACCATCACCCCCTGGGCGAAGTTGAAGACGCCCGAGGCCTTGAAGATCAGCACGAACCCCAGGGCGACCAGCGAGTACATGAGGCCGGCGAAGACGCCGCCGATGATCACCTCGACGAAGAAGGTGGGCCCGGTCACGATGTCGCGGAAGGGCCCGACGAGCACCGCCCACAGGACGTCACTCATGCGGCACTCCCAGATAGGCGTCGAGCACGGCGGGGTCCGCGCGCACCTCGGCGGGCGACCCCTCGGCGATCTTGCGCCCGTAGTCGAGCACCACCACGCGGTCCGAGATGTCCATCACCACGCCCATGTCGTGCTCGATCAGGGCGATGGTGGTGCCGAACTCGCCGTTGACGTCGAGGATGAAGCGGCACATGTCTTCCTTCTCCTCGACGTTCATGCCGGCCATCGGCTCGTCGAGCAGCAGGAGCTGGGGCTCGGCGGCCAGGGCCCGCGCCAGCTCCACGCGCTTCTGCAGCCCGTAGGGCAGCCGGCCCGCCGGCGTCTTGCGGATGGCCTCGATCTCGAGGAACTCGATGATGCGCTCGGCGAAGGCCCGGTGGGCCAGCTCCTGGCGCATGGCCGGCCCCCACCACAGGGCGTCGAGCAGAAAGTGTCCGCGCATCTTGAGCAGCCGGCCGGTCATGATGTTGTCGAGGACGGTCATGCCCTTGAACAGCGCCACGTTCTGGAAGGTGCGGGCGATCCCGAGGCGGGCCACGTCGGGCGGCCGCAGATGCGTGCGATCGCGGCCCTGGAAGCGGATGCGGCCCTCCGAGGGGTGATAGAAGCCGCTGATCACGTTCAGCAGCGTGGTCTTGCCGGCGCCATTGGGGCCGATGATGGCCAGGATCTGGCCCCGCCGGATTTGCAGGCTTACGCCGTTCAGCGCCACCAGAGCGCCGAAGCGAATGCTGACGCCTTCCACCTCCAGGAGCGGGCCGTGGCCGTCGCCTCCCCTCACCCCGCCGGCTCCATGGCCAGGGCCGCCACCGGGCGGATCTTCAGATCGGCCCTGATGGTGCCCGTCCGGCCGTCCTCGTAGGTGACCTGGGCCTCGACCTGCACGCGGTCGCGCTCCGAGTACAGGGCGTCGATCAGGGCCTCGTACTTGCGGGCGACGTACCCGCGCCGCACCTTGCGGGTGCGGGTGATCTCCTCGTCGTCTGGATCGAGCTCTTTGTGCAAAATCAAAAACTTCCGGACCTGCGCGTCCCGCAGCACTTGATCCTCGGCCAGGCTCCGATTCATGCGCACGACCTCCTGGTGGATGAGGTCGTACACCTCGGGCTTCTGGGCGAGGTC
>JBOHPM010000197.1:0-6140 GCA_050731715.1 Candidatus Rokuibacteriota bacterium | reverse complement strand
GCTTGACGACGAAGGCCGCGGCGTGGGGCAGCCCCTGCTCGTGCGGCTCCGTCTGCCGCACGTAATCGAGCTCCCCCTGCCGCGTCGGATAGCGCCGGGCCACGCGCCCCCCGTAGGGTTGCCTGACGTAGCGCATGTGGGCCACGTCGAAGTCGTGCTCGGTCAAATACTCGATCAGGAAGCGGCCGAAGCGGCTGGCCACCGGCACGTCCATGGCCACGTCGCCGTAGCCCCGCATGATCGCCTCGGCCATCGCGACGTCGAGCCCGGCCGGCGAACGGCGGGGGATCAGCGGCGCGCTGTCGCCCCAGTAGACGGACAGGGCCGGCATGTTGTCTTCGAAGAACCACTCGTCCTGGTCGTCGCCGATGATGATGGTGATGTCCGGCCTGGCCTCGCGTAGCGTCCGCGACAGCACGTCGAGCGCGCGCTGACAGGTCTCGGCCTGCTTGGCGAACGCCTCAGCCCCGCGGTAGCGCGCGCGAATCTCCGGCGAGACGGAGTCCAGCGCCTCCTGATACGACATGACCAGGCCGTGGGGCGGGAAGGCCAGCTCGCGGTTGCCTTCGTCGCGCCGGGCATAGGCCGGCCACAGCTCGGCCGGCAGGCTCAGCAGCGGCGTGTGGGAGGTGCCCAGGCCCAGAACGATATCGGCCATCGCCTAGCCGTCCAGGCCCATGGCCTGCCGGTAGGCCTTGCCGATTTCCTCGGGCTGGCCGGCCAGGAAGGGAAAGCCCTGCGGCAGGACGGCGCCGGGAGTCCGGCGAGCCTCGTGAAAGAGGGCCGTGCGCGGAAAGCCCTTCACGAAGCGCTCGCGGCCGATGATGGGCAGGCTGATACTGAGATTGGCCTCGGGATCGCGCACCACGGCCTTCGGCTCCCCTCCCGCGCGAACCACCTCGGCCTGTTCGAGCAGCTTCCGGCGCATCATGACGACGCCGCGGTCGCTCTCGCCGAGATGCTCGCGAGTCCGATCGGCCACGCGCCCCTGGCCGGTCCAGGCCACGAAGTCCTGGTTCATGATGTGCGAGGTGATCCAGCGGCCGGTCTGGGGATCCGTGATCGGGCTATACCAGTAGGGAATGCGCTCCTGCGTGAAGGGCTCCATCTCGTTGGGCACGCGGTCGAAGAACCAGCCCACGCTGAGCGTGCGCGTGTCGTCGATGGGCACCCGCCACTCGAAGTGGCCGCCGGTGAACAGGCAGTTGGGCCACAGGCAGGTGCGCCCCACCGTCCACAGCTCGTCCGATTCGGCCTGGCCCTCGAGCACCCGGCGGTAGACGAAACCGTACTCGAACTCGTCGAAGCCGATCTTGAGGTGGGTGGGCGGCCGGGATCCGTCGGCGCCCCGCAGGGCGCGCGACCAGTTGCCGTGCAGCCACTCGAAGTGCACGGGGTCGATGGAGTTCTCCTGGCACTGGACCCAGTTGCAGGGGATCTCCGTGAACACGATCTGGACGAAGCCGTTGTGCCAGGTGAACGGCTCCCAGGTCGGCACCAGCGGCGCCGGCGCCGGGCCGAGATAGGCCCAGAGCAGACCGGCCTTGGCCTCGACCGGATAGGCCGTGAGCCTGATGCGGTCCTTGTAGCGGGCCTCGGGATGGGCGATCTCCTCGAAGGGCTGGGCCAGGCACTGGCCGGTCTCACCGTAGAGCCAGCCGTGGTAGTGACAGCGCAGGCCGCCGTCCTCGACGATGCCGTAGGCCAGGTCGGCCCGACGGTGGGCGCAGTGCCGGTCGAGGAGCCCGAACGTGCCGCGCCGGTCCCGGTACAGGACGAGATCCTCGCCGAGCAAACGCACGGGTTTGGTCGGCGTGTCCTCCAGCTCGGCCACTGCGGCGATGGGCATCCAGTAGCGCCGGAGCAGCGCGCCCATGCGCGTGCCGGCGCCGACTTCGGTCAGGGCCCTGTTCTGTTCCTCGCTCAACACGACCGGGTACCTGCGCGTCGTGTACCACCGGCCGCTCGCCAAGGCAAGGGGATTTCTGTATATTCCCGCAATGATCCGCAGCGAGCCGAAGCTTCGTGAGGACCTGCTCGGTCGCGCCGCGCGGCTGGTGCCCGTGCTCCGAGAGCGGGCGGCCCAGGCCGAACGGCTCCGTCAGATTCCCGCCGAGACGGTCCAGGACCTGATCTCGTCCGGGCTCATCCGCCTCGGCAACCCGCAGCGCTACGGTGGACACGGCCTCGAGCCCGACGTGGCCCATGCAGTGGCCTGGGAGCTTGGCCGAGGGTGCGGCTCGACTTCCTGGTGCTACTCGCTGTGGACCGTTCACAACTGGTGGCTCGGGCACTTCCCGGAGCGGGTCCAGGAGGAATTCTTCGCCGGCGGTCCTGACATGCTCTTTTCCTCCGCCCTCAACCCGGCGGGCGGAAGGGGCGAGCCGATCGACGGAGGCTTTCGCGTGTCCGGCCGGTGGGGCTTCTCGAGCGGTTGTGACCCGGCCACCTGGGTGATGGTTGCCGTCCCCGGTCCCGGGACCGACGGATTGCTCTGGCTCATGATCCCCCGGGGGGACTACGAGATTCTCGACACGTGGTTCGCCTCCGGGATGCGGGGGACGGGCAGCAAGGACATCGTGGTCAAGGAGGTGTTCGTCCCCGGCTACCGCGCCCTGGATCCCAACCGCGCGGGCGACGGCGACTCCACCGGATGGGAGCTCCATCAGCGTCTTAGCTACCGGGTGCCGCTGCGCTGCCTGACCGGGTGGGATCTGGCCGCGCCCCTCATCGGTGTGGCCCAGGGCGCCGTCGACGAGTTCACCGCGCGTCTGCGGGGCACGGCCGGCGCCGGCCGCACCGCCGATTCCGTGGCCCTGCAGCTGCGTCTGGCCGAGGCCGCGGCCGAGGTCGACGCGGCGCGCGCGATCCACGGCAACGCCGTTCGCGAGATGCTCGACAAGGCCACGCGGGGCGAGGAGTTCACCCTGCTGGATCGGGCCCGGTACCGGCGCGACAAGGCCTTTCTCGCCCGGCTCTGTGTGCGGGCCGTGGACCGGCTCTTCGAGGCCGGCGGCGCCCGCGCCGTCCTCGATTCGGACCCCCTGCAGCGCTGCCATCGCGACGTCCACGGCGCGTCGCACCACGCGGCCCTGGCCTGGGATACGTGGGCCGAGGACTTTGGCCGGCAGGCCCTGCGCTGAGGCGGGCTATCCGCCGAGGCGTGGGAGTAGCCGCAGCGCGTTCCCACGATCGATGGCCTGCAGGTCGCTCGGGCTGAACCCGTACTCCGTCAGTCCCTTGACGTGATCGGCGGCCGTGCGATACGGATAGTCGGTCCCGAAGACCACCTGCGATACTGGAATCAGCTTCAGGAGCGAGGCCAGCGCGAAGGGATGGGCCGCCTGGGCCGTGTCGTAGTAGAAGCGGCGGAGCTCGTGCTCCACGCCGTTGGGCACGCGCGGGGCCAGGCTCTTGTTGATGACGGGCAGGCGCACGAAGCGCTCGGTGAGGAACGGCATGGTGCCACCGCCGTGGGAGAAGATGATCTTCATGTCCGGGCACCGCGCGGCGGTGCCGCTGAACACCAGGCTGGCGATGGTGCGGGTGGTGTCGGTCCCCCACTCGATGATCGACTCCGGCACGTCGGGGATGAGGTTCCCGCAGCAGTTGGCAGTGGTGGGGTGCGTGTAGACGACCGCCCGGCGGCGGTTCAGCTCGTCCATCACCGGCGCGAAGGCCGGATCGCCGAGCCACTTGTCGCCGTAGCTCGTGAGCAGGCCGATGCCGTCGGCCTTGAGGGTGTCGAGGGCAAAGGCGATCTCGTGCAGGGTGGCTTCCACATGCGGCATGGGCATCACGGCGAAAACGCCGAAGCGGCCCCTGGAGTCGGCGGCGAGCTTGGCCGAGTACTCGTTGCACTCGCGCGCGAGCTTGCGGGCGCCGGCCTCGTCCAGGAACCTCAGCGCGGGCGTGGTGATCGATGTCAGGGCCGTGGCCACCCCGGCCTTGTCCATGTCGGCGAGCGATTTCTCGGGCGTCCAGTCGCGCACCGGGCCCCGAACGTTCTGTGCCGTGATCGCCGCAAGGTACGGCGGCGGAGTGTGGTGATGGTGGACGTCGATGCGGTGCGGCTGGGTTGACGCCATCTGAGCCTCCGTTTCGCCACGCGGAAGGAGGGCGCTCGCCCCGAGGGCGGCCATCCCGGCCAGGAATCTACGTCTCACGGGCCGAATTCTAGCCGAGCCCAACAGGAGGCACCATGCCCAAGAAGCAGATCGTTCAGGTCGATCTCGCCAACGCCAATCCCCAGCTGTCGCCGGCCACCCGGTTCGGCAACCTCGTCTTCGTGTCCGGCCAGACCGGCCGGCATCCCAAGACCGGGGAGGTCGGCCGAGACATCCGCGAGCAGACCCGCTTCGTGCTGGAGCGGATCAAGCTGATCCTGGCGGCCGCCGGCACGTCGCTGGACAACGTGATGACCGTGACGACCCACCTCACCCGGCGGGAGGACGTGGCCGCCTACAACGAGGAATACGCGAAGTACTTCCCGACCAGCAAGCCGGCCCGGACCACCGTGTCGGCGATGCTGAACTCCCCCGACCTGCTGGTGGAGATCACCGTCACCGCCTGTATCCCGGACTGAGCGCCGGGCTCGTCCTCGGCTAGGCTCGCCCGCCGTTGGCGGCGTGATACCGGGCGTTGTGCAGCACGCGTCCCGGATAGCTGCCGGTGTGCGTGCCCTTCTCCAGCAGGACCTCCCCGTTCACCACGGTGTAGTGGATCCCCTCGGCCAGCTCCCGGACCCGCCAGCCGTTGGCGGGGAAGTCGTGCACGATGTCTTCCTTCTCCGGCCGCACCGCGTCGGGATCGAAGACGACGAGATCCGCGGCCATCCCCGGCTGCACGAGCCCGCGATCATAAATGCCGAAGGCCGAGGCCGAATCGAAGGTGAGACGGCGGACGGCCGTCTCCAGCGACATGATCCCCTTTTCCCGCACCCAGTACCCCAGCAGGCGCGTGGGATTGCTCACGTTCGAGTGGAACTGCACGTGGGCGCCGCCGTCGGAGAGCCCCACGACGGCGTAGGGGCTGCCGAGGATCTGGGCCACCGCCTCGGTGTCCATGTTGATCTCGCCCAGGCTGAAGACCGTGTCCAGCTCCTCCTCGACGGCGAGATCGAGGAAGGCGTCGAGCGGATCCTTGCCCCGCGTCTTGGCGATCTCGGCGATGCTCCGGCCGGTGAGGCCGCGGTTGGCCGGTCGCTGGACCTCCTCCACGATCATCAGGTCCCAGCGCTTGGAGAAGGTCGAGTCCGGCCCCAGAGGCGCGTCGACCTCGGCGCGCAGCTTCTTGCGAATGTCGGGGTCGCGATAGGCGCGCAGCTTGTCGGCGTCGGTGCCCTGGAGGATCGGCAGCCAGGTGGGCATGCTGCGGAACACCTGACAGTTCTTCATCGTGAAGCGGTTGACGATGCTGCCCGGGTTGCAGAGCGGGATCGCCCGGATGCCGCGCTTGGCCGTCTCCTCCACGTGGGCCAGGTGCGTGCGCCACCGCCCGGGCTGGCGCGCCTGCTCGAGGATGGTGTTGTACATGATCGGACGGCCGCAGGCCTCGGCCAGCCTGCTCAGCAGGCGGTCCTTCAGCTCGGGGTTGGTGCCGCCTCCGCACTGGATGACGCCGGTGCCGACCTCGCGGAGCACGTCGGCCAGCGCGAAGAGCTCCGACTCCGGGGCGCAGGCGGCGGGGATTCGCTTCCCCGCCAGATCGAAGTGGTTCATGTTGCGGGTGATCGACAGCCCGAGCGCGCCCGCCTCGAGCGCTTCCCGAACGACGCGGCGCATCTCCGCCAGCTCCGCCTCCGTGGCGGCGCGCTCGGAGCACTCCTCGCCCATCGCGTAGAGCCGCACCGCCGAGTGGCCGACGAGCGTGCCCACGTTGACGCCGAGCCGCCGCCCGATGGCGCTCATGTATTCCGGGAACGTCTCCCACCCCCAGGGCACGCCCGCCTGCAGCACGTCCATGGGAATCGCTTCGACATAGGAGAGCATTCCGGCCAGCTTCTCGCGGGCGGCGGGCTTGACGGGGGCCAGGGCCAGGGAGCAGTTGCCGATGATGACGGAGGTGGCGCCGTGGTGGCACGAGAAGGTGCAGAGGGGATCCCAGGCGACCTGGGCGTCGTAGTGGCAGTGGTTGTCCAC
>JBOHPM010000196.1:0-6189 GCA_050731715.1 Candidatus Rokuibacteriota bacterium | reverse complement strand
CCGCACCTTCGAGATCCGGCAGCGAATCACGGAGGAGCCGCTCCGGCGTTGCGACGAGTGCGGCGGGCCGCTGCAGCGCCTGCTCTCCCCCGCGCCCTTCATCCTGAAGGGGGAGGGGTGGTACGTCACCGACTATCCCTCGCAGGCGCGCAAGAAGGCACTGGAGGCGGAGAAGAGCGGGACCAAGACCAACGCGAAGGAAGCGCCATCCGCGGAGAAGTCTAGCACCTCCCCGACAGGAGAGGCCGCAACTACGAGCGACTCCGCGGGCGCTTCGCCCCCGGCAGAGAAACCGTCCGCCTGAAGACGACCGGCGTTCCCCGCCCAGCGCCGAAGCGCTCCGCGGCACTGCCGTCGCGGACGACGACCTCCAGCCGATTCCGAGAGCCGACCACCGCGCCGGCGCCCCCGGGGGGCAGATCGGCGTACGTGCCCACCACGGGGAGCACGGAACCGCAGATCCTCACCGCCCCCGTGGCCGGCGTCTCGACCTGGGCCCCGAGGATCGACGTGACGAGGTTGCCGAAGCGGTCGATGTGAAGGACGGTCCCGGCCACCCCGCCGGGGACCGGGCGAGCCTCCGGCCACGACAGGCGGATCGGATCGGTGACCGGCGGGCCAAAGCGGGAGGGCGCGACGCCGAGCGCGAGGTGGGCGGCCGCGGGGGCGAAGACATCACGCCCGTGGAAGGTCCGACTCACCGCGGGCCGCCGATATTCCGGCGCCGCGAGCTCGAAGGCCGCCCAGCCACCACGCAGCAGCGTCGGCGTGAACAGACCGTTGTCGGGGCCCACGAAGCACTGCTCGCCGGCGACGATGACGAGACCCCGCCGCGGCGTCCCCACGCCGGGATCCACGACGGCCAGGTGAATGGTGCCGCGGGGAAAGCACGGCGCCGCGGCGTCGACGGCAAGCGCTGCTTCGGCCACCTGCTGAGGCTCGACCTCGTGGCTCAGGTCGACGAGCCGAACGTTCGGAGCGATGCCGAGGATGATGCCTTTCATCTCGGCCACGTAGGTGTCGCGCGTACCGAAGTCCGTGGCCAGCGTGATGATCGCCGTCATCGTCGTCGCCTGCCTGTATGCGGTCGGTGGTGGCACCACGCGTGAATGGGGAGGTTTGGAGGGGGCGCGCCGAGTGCCCCCTCCAATTTCAACGATCGCGATCGACCACGAAGTCCGCGATGAGGGCCAGGGTGTCGCGCTCTTCGGAGGGCGGGAACGCCTGCAGATCGGCCTTGGCCGCCTGCGCGTAGACCGCCGCCCGCTCGCGGGCGTAGTCCACGCCCTCGTATTTGAGGACGAGCTCGCGGATCTCGGCCAGCTCGGCGGGCGAGAGCTGGCGCCGCTTCAGCAAGGTGCGCACCCGCTCGCCGGCCCCGGGCGCCGCCCGCTCCAGCATCGCGATGAGGGGCAGGGTGTGCTTGCCCTCCCGCAGGTCGCTCCCGATGGCCTTGCCCAGCCGGTCCTGATCGGCCACGAAGTCCAGCGAGTCGTCGGAGATCTGGAAGGCCACGCCCACGTCGAGCCCGTAGCGGGTCAGCGCCTCCACCTGCTCGGCGTGAATCCCGCCCAGCAGCGCCCCGATGCGGCAACAGGCGGAGATGAAGGAGGCTGTCTTCTGCGTGATGATGCGCAGGTAATCGGCCTCCGTGGTGAGGCCGCCGCGCTTGCGCTCGAGCTGGAAGACCTCGGCTTCGGTCATGGACACGGTGGCCCGGGCCAGCGTCTCCATGACCGCCCGGTCGTTGTCGCGCACGAGCAGGGCGAACGACTTCGAGTACAGGTGATCACCGACGAGAATGGACGCGTCGTCGCCCCACTGGGCGTTGGCCGATGGCCGGCCCCGCCGCAGGGGCGCCTGGTCGACCACATCGTCGTGGATCAGGGTGGCCGTGTGCAAGAGCTCGACGACGCACGCCAGCCGACCCGAGCGCGGCCCGCGATAACCCGCCAGCCGAGCGGCCAGGAGGAGCAGCATGGGACGCAGCCGCTTGCCACCGGCGCCGGCGATGTACCCACCCATCTCCTGAATCAGGGCCACCGGCGAGTCGAGCTGGCGGCAGATCTCCGCCTCCACGGCCTGCAGCTCGGAGCCTACCAGCGACCCGACACGTTCCTTGAGCAGCTGCTCGAGAGTTGGAGTGGGCACGCCGGCGCTATTTCGGGACCACGCGGTCCCGCACCCGGATCTGCGCGCCCGGCTCCACCACTTCGATCTCGGCCACCGAGAACCGGTCCCGCAGCTCGACGACGCGCGCCGTGCCGATTTCCTGGTCCAGCTCGCCCAGGACCTCCCCGGTCACCGGATGCACGATGGGAATGCGGTCTCGGCGCAGGCTCACGACAGTGCCCGTTCGCACCCCGTCGGCCGCGGTGAGGTCGATGGCAATCCGCGTGGTGTCCACGAAGACGACGAAGCCCCGAGTGGCTTCCGGGCGCGGGGCCGGCGGTGCGGGCGTCGAGGCCACAGCCGCGGCGGTCTCGTTGCGGGCCAGCTCGGGCGCCTGGCTCGGCACTCCCTGCCGGGAGCTGATCTTGCCGCCACCCGGCGGCCGGCCGTACTTGGCGACGACCTCGGGCGCGGCGATGATCGATTGCTTGCCCATGAAGACCGTCCGGAACGTGGTGGGAACCTTGTCCTCCTCAACCCAGACGTACTGAGGCTCGCTGGGCACGTCACCGAATCGAGGGTTCTTGATGAGCAGCCAGCGGGCCTCGGCGGACTTGAGCGTCACCGACGGCTCGCCGGGTCCGGGCATCCCCACGATCTCGCGGAACGTGGCGCACCCGCTGAGGGCCAGGGAGAGCATGAAGACAAGGCTGCAACGCCCGGCTCTCATGCGGGCCCTACCATAGCACACCCTCAATCTTCCGGCCGCGGCTCCCAGGGGAACCGCTGGGCCTCGGCCGAGCTGGCCGGGAGCAGCGGCAGGCGCCGGGAGAACAGCGCCGTTCCGGTGACGGCGGAGATCCAGGTGGCGTCGAGGTAGACGACGCCGCGGCGCTCGAGCAGCATGGGGACCAGCCAGCCTCCGACCTCCAGGTTCTTGGCGATCCGCATCGTCCGCTCGGGGCGGGCCAGGACCTCCTCCACCCGCAGGGCGCCGTTGGCGAACATGTCGGTGACAGCCAGGGGATCGACCACCAGGAAGCGTTTGGAGCGCTCGAGGATGCTGGCGATGAGGTAGGGCACCCGCCGGACGTCGGCATTGCCGTTGGTGAGGTCCAGGACCGGCGTGACGGCGATGCGAATGCGTCCCCGGCTGATACGTACGCCGTCCTCGGGCTGAGGGCGAGGCGCATCGGGGGCCGCAATGTAGAGGGCTTCGGAAAACTGCTCGTCGACCCGTCGGATCTGAGCGTGCCCCAGGATGTCCTCGAAGCGGCCGATCGGTCGTCCCGTGAAGGGATGCGTGAAGGTCTCCCCCCGTCGGAACACTGTGAGCTCCTGGCCGACGCGGGCCCCTTCCCCAACGCCTACGTCGAGGTAGAGGGCCTCGCCCTCGACGGCGACCACGATGCCATTCAGCGGCTGCGCAGCCCTGATGAAGTCGTCTGCCATCAGGGCGAACGTCGCGCCCACGCGGTCGGCCAACCCGGCGTCGACGGGGGCCGGACCGGCCAGTCCGCCGGGGAAGAGGAGCAGGGCCAGACCCGCGCCGAGCAACAACGGCCGACGCGTCATCAGAAGGTCACCGACGGCTGGTGGGTGCCGAAGACACCGCGCAGCCGCTGACATATCTCGCCCAGCGTGACCGAGGCCTCCACGGCCTCGACGATGAGAGGCACGAGGTTGTCCCGGCCGCGGGCCCCCCGCTCCAGGGCGTCCAGGGCCCGAAAGGCGGCGCTCGCGTCGCGGCCGGCGCGGATACGGGCGATCCGTTGGGCCAGGACTTCCCCCACGCCGGGATCGAGCTGGAACAGGTCGGCCGGTGGCGCTTCCTCGGTGACGAAGTCGTTCACCCCCACCACGATCCGGGCCTTGTCCTCGAGCTCTCGTTGATAGCGGTAGGCGGCATCTTGGATCTCTCGCTGCATGAACGGGATCGCCGCCACCGCCCCCCCCAGGTCATCGATCCGTTGGATGTAGGCCGCGGCGGCCTCCTCGATGTCCGTGGTGAGCCGCTCCACGGCGAACGATCCGCCCAGGGGATCGACGAGATCGGCCACACCCGACTCGTGCGCGAGGATCTGCTGCGTGCGCAGGGCGATGCGAACAGCCCGCTCGGTGGGTAGGGCCAGCGCCTCGTCCATCGAGTTCGTATGCAGCGACTGGCAGCCGCCCAGGATCGCCGCCAGCGCCTGCACCGCCACCCGCACGATGTTGTTCTCGGGCTGCTGGGCGGTCAGCATGCTCCCCGCGGTCTGGGCGTGAAAGCGCAGCATCAGGGAGCGCGGGTCGCGGGCCCCGAAGCGATCGCGCATGGTGCGGGCCCAGAGCCGGCGGGCAGCGCGGAACTTGGCAATCTCCTCGAGCAGATTGTTGTGGGCGTTGAAGAAGAACGAGAGTTGGGGCGCACAGTCGTCCACGGCGAGCCCGGCGCCCCGGGCCGCCTCGACGTAGGCGATGGCGTTGGCTAGCGTGAACGCCACCTCCTGCGCCGCCGTGCACCCGGCCTCGCGCATGTGGTAGCCGGAGATCGAGATCGGGTTCCAGCGGGGCACCCGGTCCCGGCAGTAGGCGAGCATGTCGGTGATGAGCCGCAAGGATGGCCCCGGGGGAAAGATGTACGTTCCCCGGGCGATGTACTCCTTGAGGATGTCGTTCTGGGTGGTCCCGCTCAGGTGCTCCTCGGCGACCCCTTGCCGCCGGGCCACGACCACGTACAGGCCGAGGAGAATGGCCGCCGTGGCGTTGATCGTCATCGAGGTCGACACGCGATCGAGCGGGATGGCCTCGAAGAGATCGGCCATCTCGTCGACGCAGGCGATCGAGACCCCGACCCTGCCGACCTCGCCCTGGGCCTCGGGCCCGTCGGGATCGTAGCCCATCTGGGTGGGCAGGTCGAAGGCCACGCTGAGGCCGGTCTGGCCTTGCTCGAGCAGGAAGCGGTAGCGCTTGTTCGTCTCGGCGGCCGCGCCGAAGCCGGCGTACTGCCGCATGGTCCACAGCCGCCCGCGATACATGGAAGGATGCACTCCGCGGGTAAAGGGGTACTCGCCCGGGCGGCCGAGCGCCTTGGCGTCGGGAGCGTCCTCGGGCCCGTACACCGGTTTCAGAGGAGCCCCCCACGACGTGGTGAACTGCGCCCGACGCTGCTGGCCCGCATCCGTCACAGCGGCATGTTCCCGTGTTTCTTGGGCGGATTGGTGTCTCGCTTGGTGGCGAGCAGGGCCAGGGCCGCCGTGAGGCGGGCTCGCGTGTCCTTGGGCTCGATGACCTCGTCGATGTACCCGCGTTCGGCGGCGACGTAGGGCGTGGCCAGCTTGTCCCGGTACTCACGGATCCGGGCGTCCCGAATGCGGCCGACGTCGTCCGCCTGCTCCATCTCCCGGCGGTAGAGGATGTTCACTGCGGCTTCCGGGCCCATCACCGCGATCTCCGCAGTCGGGTAGGCGAAGTTGACGTCGCCCCGGATGTGCTTGGAGGACATCACGCAATAGGCGCCTCCGTACGCCTTGCGGGTGATGACGGTGAGCTTGGGCACCGTCGCCTCGCAGAAGGCGTAGAGGAGCTTGGCCCCCTGGCGGATCACGCCGCCGTGCTCCTGCGCGGTCCCTGGCAGGAAGCCGGGGACATCCTCGAAGGTCACCAGCGGGATGTTGAAGCAGTCGCAGAAGCGAACAAAGCGGGCCGCCTTGACGGAGGCGTTGATGTCCAGGCAGCCGGCCAGATGCGCCGGCTGGTTGGCCACGAGGCCCACGGGCCGGCCACCGAGCCGCCCGAAGCCGGTCACGATGTTGGGGGCGAAGCCCCCCTGCACTTCGAAAAAGTACCGGTCGTCGAGCACGGCCCGGATGATCTCCTTCATATCGTAGGGCCGGTGGGGCTGCTCGGGAACGATCGTCTGCAGTGACTCGTCCCGCCGGTCCAGGGGGTCCCGGGTGGGGCGCCGGGGTGGATCCTCCTGGTTGTTCTGGGGCAAAAACGTGAGCAGCTCGCGGATCAGGGCCAGGCACTCGTCCTCGCTGTCGGCGGCGAAGTGAGCGACGCCCGACATGGTGCTGTGGGCGACAGCCCCCCCCA
>JBOHPM010000195.1:0-6233 GCA_050731715.1 Candidatus Rokuibacteriota bacterium | reverse complement strand
ACGACCGTGGTGGAGGGGCTCGAGGTCGACCCGGCACGGATGGCCGAGAACCTCGACCTCAGCTATGGCCTCGTGTACTCGCAGCGGGTGCTGCTCAAGCTGACCGAGGCGGGCTTGCCCCGGCAGGTGGCCTACGAGATCGTGCAAAGCCATGCCATGCGCGCCTGGCGTGAGCGCCGGCCCTTTCTCGAGCTCCTGGCCGGCGATCCCGAGGTCAGCGACCGGTTGGGCGCGGACGGGCTCAAGGCGTGCTTCGATCCGGCCTGGTTCCTGCGTCATGTCGACACGATCTTCCGGCGGGCCGGGCTGGCCGCGGAGGGGAAGCGATGAAGACGGCCTCGATTCCGGTGGTGGAGCAGCGAGAGAAGCTGTACGAGGGCAAGGCCAAGATCGTCTACGCCACGAGCCGCCCGGACCTCATCGTCCAGTACTTCAAGGACGACGCCACCGCCTTCAACGCGCTGAAGCGGGGGACCATCGTCGGCAAGGGCGTCGTGAACAATCAGATGTCGGCGACGATGTTCCGGCTGCTGGAGCGGGCCCGGGTCCCGACCCACTACGTGGCCACCCTCTCCGAGCGCGAGATGCTGTGCCGGCGCCTCGACATCATCCTGATCGAGACGATCGTGCGGAACGTGGTGGCCGGCAGCCTGGCCAAGCGCACGGGGCTGGAGGAAGGAACCGCGATCGCCCGTCCGGTGGTCGAGCTCTACTACAAGTCCGATGCCCTGGGCGATCCCATGATCAACGACGAGCATGTCCGGATGCTGCGGCTGGCCACGCCGCGGGAGCTCGGCTGGATCCAGCGGGCCGCCCGGCGGATCAACCAGGTGCTCCGCCCGCGCCTGGCCCGGCGCGGCCTGCTCCTCGTCGACTTCAAGCTCGAGTTCGGTCGGGCCCGGGGCCGACTGTATCTGGGCGACGAGATCTCGCCGGACACCTGTCGTCTGTGGGATGCGCGCACGCGGGCCAAGCTCGACAAGGACCGCTTCCGGCAGGATCTGGGCGGCGTGGAGGAGGCCTACCAGGAGGTGTACCGCCGCCTGGTGAGCGGCGATGTTGGTGCTCCACGTGCCTAAAATCCGGGTGCTGGTTCGCCTCAAGCCCGGGATCCTGGACGTGCAGGGCGCGGCGGTCAAGCGCGCCCTCGTGGGGCTGGGCTTTCCCGACGTGGCTGACCTCCGGGTCGGCAAGGTGATCGAGGTGGACGTGGACGCGCCCAGCGAGGCCCAGGCGCGCCGCCGGGCGGACGAGATGTGCCGGAAGCTCCTGGCCAACCCGGTGCTCGAGGACTACACGATCGAATGAGCCGGCGCCGTCACCTTGCCGCTGCCGGCCCGGCGGCGGTAAGATGATCGATGCGGGTGGGGAGGAGAGGCTCGACTTGATGAGATTCGGCGTGGTCGTGTTCCCGGGCACCTGGAGCGACTGCGATTTCCACTACGTCATCTCGGAAGTCCTCCGGCAGCCCGTCAAGTACGTGTGGCACCGCGACCGCAATCTGGAGGATCTGGAGTGTGTCATCCTCCCCGGCGGCTTCTCCTATGGCGACTATCTGAGAGCGGGCGCCGTGGCCGGTCGTTCCCCGGTGATCGAGGCCCTGGGCGACTTCATCGGCCGGGGGGGGTACGTGCTGGGCTCCTGCAACGGCTTTCAGATCTTGTGCGAGGCCGGGCTCTTGCCGGGAGCCCTCATGCGCAACGAGTGCCTGCAGTATCGCTGCCAGTCCACCCACCTCGTTGTCGACAACGCCGACACCCCATTCACGCGAGGCATGCGACCGGGGCAAGTGCTGGGCATGCCGATCTCCCATGGGGAGGGTAAGTACTACGGCGACGCCGAGACCCTGGCCCGGCTCAAGAGCAATAACCAGATCGTGTTCCGCTACGCCACCGCGGACGGCCAGGTGACCCGCGCGGCCAACCCCAACGGGTCTCTGGAGAATATCGCGGGCATCGTCAGCGAGCAGGGGACGGTACTCGGGCTCATGCCGCACCCGGAGCGCGCGACCGAGCGAGCGATGGGGGGCACTGACGGCCTTCTCATCTTCCAGTCCCTCCTCGGCAGTCTGGTCGAGGACGGCAGCTTCTTGAAGCGCTAGCGCTGGAGCCGGGTTGACGGGGTCGGAGCCGAAGGCGACACCGGACCTCGCCCGCGACCTCGGGCTCACCGCCGACGAATACGACCGCATCATCCAGCGGCTGGGGCGCGAGCCGACGTACACGGAGCTCGGCCTGTTCTCGGCGCTGTGGTCCGAGCACTGCGCCTACAAGCACTCCCGCATCTTCCTGGCCCGGCTGCCCACGGCGGGCGCTCGGGTGCTGCAAGGCCCCGGGGAAAATGCCGGGGCCATCGACGTCGGCGAGGGGTGGGCGGTGGTCTTCAAGATCGAGAGCCATAACCACCCCTCCTTCATCGAGCCCTTTCAGGGCGCAGCCACCGGCGTGGGCGGGATTCTCCGCGACATCTTCACGATGGGCGCGCGACCCATCGCAATCCTCGACTCGCTGCGCTTCGGAGACCCCGGGGACGCCCGGACCCGTCGGCTGATCGAAGGCGTCGTTGCGGGCATCAGCTGGTACGGCAACTGCTTCGGGTGCCCTACCGTCGGCGGCGAGGTGGCGTTCGCGCCGGAGTACGCGGGCAACCCGCTGGTCAACGTGATGTGCGTCGGGCTGGTGCGGGCCGATCAGATGTTCCGGGCGCGGGCCGAGGGCCCGGGCAATCCCGTGTTCTACGTGGGAAACAAGACGGGTCGCGACGGCATTCACGGCGCCACCATGGCCTCGGCGACCTTCGACGAGCATGCCGAGGAGCGACGACCCACGGTCCAGGTGGGCGATCCGTTCACGGAGAAGCTGCTCCTTGAGGCGTGCCTGGAGGCCATGAACACCGGGGCGGTCGTGGGCATCCAGGACATGGGCGCGGCGGGCCTTGCCTGCTGCACGTCCGAGATGCCGGCGCGGGCGGGCACGGGCATGGAGGTCGAGCTGTCCCGGGTGCCGCAGCGGGAGACGGCCATGAACGCCTACGAGATCCTCCTCTCGGAGTCCCAGGAGCGCATGCTCCTGGTCGCCGCTCGCGGCCACGAGGACGAGGTGCGGCGCGTCTTTGCCAAGTGGGAGCTGGATGCGGTGGAGGTAGGGCGGGTGACGGACGACGGCCTGCTGACCGTGCGGCATCACGGCGAGGTCGTGGCTCGGGTGCCGGTGAGCGCGCTCGCCGAGGCCCCGCGCTACGAGAAGCCGACGGTGCGCCCGGCCGGGCTCGGGGCGCTGCAGGCGTTCGACCCTCTCACGCTGGCCGAGCCCCCGGACTACGAGGAGGCCCTGCACACGCTGCTCGGCTCGCCCACCATCGCCTGCAAGGAGTGGGCGTACCGGCAGTACGACCAGCAGGTCGGCATCAACACCCTCGTCCTGCCCGGCGCCGACGCGGCGGTGCTCCGCATCAAAGGCACGCGGCGGGGGCTGGCCGTGGCCACCGACGGGAACGCTCGTCAGGTCCTCCTCGACCCGAGACGGGGCGCCGCCATGGCCGTCTGCGAGGCTACCCGCAACGTGTCCTGTGTCGGGGGCCAGCCCCTGGGCGTGACCGATTGCCTCAACTTCGGGTCGCCGGAGCGACCCGACATCCTCTGGCAGTTCGCCGAGGCCGTCGAGGGTATCGCCGAGGCCTGCCGGGCCCTCGAGGTGCCGGTAGTGGGCGGCAACGTTTCCTTCTACAATGAGACTGTCCATGCGAAGGGCGCTCCGCAGGCGATCCTTCCCACGCCGATCATCGGGGTGGTGGGCGTCCTCGAGGACAGCGAGCGGCTGGCGACGCAGTGGTTCAAGGGGGCCGGGCATCGCATCGCGCTCCTGGGGCCGGACACGGTGAGCCTGGGCGGTAGCGAGTATCTCTGGACCGCCCACCGTCTGGTCGCTGGCGCGCTGCCGGAGCTGGACCTGGGGCTGGAGCGCCGCGTGCAGGCGGCGACCCGGGCGGCGGTGCAGGCCGGCCTGGCCCGGTCCGCCCACGACTGCTCGGAAGGCGGGCTGGCCACGGCCCTGGCCGAGGGGTGCCTCACGGGCTCCGAGACGATCGGCTGCACGGTCGACCTGGCACCCGCGGCCCGGCCATCGCTCGTCCTGTTCGGCGAGGGCCCCGCGCGGGTGGTGATCTCCGTGGAGCCGGCGCGCGCGGCGGAGTTCGAGGGGCTGATGGCGGAGTCGGCGATTCCCTGGCGGTGGATCGGCACCACCGGGGGCGAGCGCCTCCGGATCCGGTGCGGGTCCACGACCGTGATCGACACGGCCGTGGCGGGACTCGAGCACGCGTGGAGGAGGGGGTTTGAGCGCCACGTGGCGTGACGACAAGTTCCACGACGAGTGCGGCCTGTTCGGCGTCTGGAACCACGCCGAGGCTGCCAACGTCACCTACCTGGGCCTCTATGCGCTGCAGCACCGGGGCCAGGAGTCCGCCGGCATCGCGGCGACCGACGGGGTCAGCTTCCACACCGAGAAGGCGATGGGGTGGGTTGCCGACGTGTTCAGCCCCGAACGGCTGCGTCGGCTGCCCGGACACCGGGCCATCGGCCATGTGCGCTACTCCACCGCCGGCTCCTCCCGGCTGCGCAACGCCCAACCCATCACGGCCAACACCGCGCGCGGCCCGATCGCCATCGCCCACAACGGAAATCTGACCAACGCCGAGGTGCTGCGCCGGGAGATGGAGCGCGACGGGGCCATCTTCCAGTCGACCTCCGACACGGAGGTGATCCTGCACCTGCTGGCCCGGGCCCCGGCCGGTCCCCTGGCCGAGCAGCTGCCTCACGCCCTGCGCCAGGTCGAGGGCGCCTACTCGCTGGTGATCCTGACGCCGGACGCGATGTACGCGGTGCGGGACCCGCACGGCTTCCGGCCCCTGGGGCTGGGGCGGCTGGGAGACTCCTGGGTGGTGGCGTCCGAGACGTGCGCGCTGGACCTCATCGAGGCCCACTACGAGCGCGAGGTGGAGCCGGGAGAAATTCTGATCATCTCCGACGCCGGCCTGCAGTCGCTGCGGCCCTTTCCCCAGCGGGAACGGCTGCAGTGCGTGTTCGAGTACGTGTACTTCGCCCGGCCGGACTCCGTGCTGTGGGGGCGCAATGTCCACACCGTGCGCAAGGCGCTGGGGCGCGAGCTGGCGCGCGAGCACCCGGTAGAGGCCGACCTCGTCATCCCGGTGCCGGATTCCGGGACCAGCGCCGCGCTGGGCTTCGCCGAGCAGTCCGGGATCCGGTACGAGATGGGACTGATCCGCAACCACTACGTCGGCCGCACCTTCATCGAGCCCAAGCAGGGGATCCGGCACTTCGGCGTCAAGGTGAAGCTGAACCCGATGCCCGAGATGCTCGAGGGGCGGCGGGTCGTCGTGGTGGACGACTCGATCGTGCGGGGGACCACCAGCCGCAAGATCGTGAGGATGATCCGGGGGGCGGGCGCGCGCGAGGTGCACATGCGCATCTCCTCGCCCCCCATCCAGTGGCCGTGTTACTACGGCATCGACACGCCGACCCGCAAGGACCTGATCGGCGCCAGCCACAACGCCGAGGAGATCCGGCGCTACCTGGGGGCCGAGTCGCTGGGCTATCTCAGCCTGGATGGGATGCTGAAGGGCGCCGGGTCCGATCCCACGCAGTTCTGCCACGCGTGCTTCACCGGAAACTACCGGGTGGGGATCGTGCCCGAGCCCACCCCGCAGCTCCGCCTCTTCGAGCTCTGACCTCGCGGATGGGTCCGCAGAGTCGCGTGGTGGTGCTCGGCGGCGGCTTCGCCGGCATGGAGACCATGCGGGTCCTCGAGCGCCGCCTGCGCCGTCGGAGCGATGTCGAGCTGCTACTGGTGAGTGACCGCAACTACCTGCTCTTCACGCCGCTCCTGCCCCAGGTCGCCTCGTCCCTGGTGGAGCCGCGGCACATCGTCCAGCCCATCCGCGACATTCGGGGGGCCCGCCGCTTCCGGTTCCGGCGCGACCGCGTGGTGGCCATCGACCTGGCGGCCCGGCGGGTGACCCTCGGCGAGGGCACGGTCGATTATCATCGTCTCGTCATCGCACTGGGCGGCGTGACGCCGAGCTTCGGCGTGCCCGGCGTCGAGGAGCACACCCTGGCCTACAAGCAGCTCGAGGACGCCGTCGGGCTGCGGGACCACCTCATCGACCTTGCCGAGCACGCCGATCACGAGCGCGAGCCGGCGAGCCGCCGTCGCATG
>JBOHPM010000194.1:0-6238 GCA_050731715.1 Candidatus Rokuibacteriota bacterium | reverse complement strand
GTGTGAGGTGGGCGAGCAAGGCCGGTGCCTTGCGCCGGAAGCGTGGGGGATCGACGTCGAGTAGGGTGCCACCGCCGATGGTCACGATCGGCGAGTACGAGCGCACGACGAAGCGGTCGCCGGGGATAGCGACCAGGGGCGCCTCCAGCCGGAAGCGGGCGAAGGCGCGCTCACCGGGGACGAGCTCAGGGCGCCCCACTAACAGCACGCGGGCCATGATCTCGCTCGTACCAGCGTGAAAGCGCACGCGGTCCCGCGCCTTGAGCGGCCGCGGCGCATCGGCCAGGAGCTCGAGCGTGCCGTCGACCAGCGTCGAGGCCACCAGGGTGCTGGCCAGGCCCACCACGTCGCCGCGCTCGACGGCGACCCGCTCGATGCCCTGGAAGTTGACGGCCGTCCGCTGCCCGGCCAATGCCTCCGTCACCGGCCGGCCGTGGGTCTGCAGTCCCCGGACCTTGGCGCTGAGCCCCTTCGGATAGATCTCGACACGATCATCAACCGTGACGCGACCCGCCATCAGCGTGCCCGTGACCACGGTGCCGAATCCCTTTACGGTGAACACGCGGTCGATCGGGAGCCGGGGAAGCTGGTCTGCCTGCCGGGCCGGCACCGCGGCGCCGATGCGCCGCAGAGCCGTCCGCAGCGCCGGCAGGCCCTCCCCGGTCCTGGCCGACACCGCCAGGATCGGCGCACCCTCCAGGAACGTCCCACGCGCCAGCGTGGCGACGTCGTCGCGCACCAGCTCTTGCCAGTCGGGCTCGGCGAGATCGGCCTTGGTCAGGACCACGAGCCCGGCCTTGATGTGGAGCAGCGAGCAGATGGCCAGGTGCTCGCGCGTTTGCGGCATGACGCCCTCATCGGCCGCCACCACGAGCATGGCCACGTCGATCCCTCCGACACCGGCCAGCATGTTCCTCACGAAGCGCTCGTGACCGGGGACATCGACGATCTCGATGGTGAGCCCGTCGGGCTCGTCGAGGAACGCGAAGCCGAGATCGATCGTGATTCCCCGGGCTTTCTCCTCGGGCAGGCGATCGGTGTCGGTGCCGGTCAGCGCCTTGACCAGCGCCGTCTTGCCGTGGTCGATGTGCCCGGCGGTGCCGACGACTACATGCTTAGGCATTTTTGTAGCGGGGGCCGCGAGTCCGGCTCGGACCGAGGGTGGCCTGCTCTAGGTGCGGCGTGGCTGCGTTCGTTTTCCCGATTGATCATCTCGAGACTCGGTCCGGGCCGGACTTGCGCCCCCCGCTACAACAATCGCGGCAGCGAGCGTGGCCACCTGGGACGGCAGCACGGTGCGGCAGTCGAGCAGCAGACGATCATCCGAGATGCGGCCCACCACCGGTGGGTCGCCCCGACGAAGCGCCTCGTCGAGAGCCCGGGCCATCTCCGGATTGCTCCCGAGCATCACTGCCGCCGTGGGCAGCTCGACCGTCGGCAGGGCTCCCCCGCCGACCTGGGCTCGATCCTCGACCACGCGGACGGCGAGGCTGGCCCGCACGTCGCGGCGGACCCTGGCCACCACACGCCGGGCCCGACGGCGAACCGCGACCAGCGGCTCGGTCAGCATCCGGAGCGTGGGCACGGTCTGCAGCGCCCGGCCGGCGTCGTATTCGTAGAGGGTCGCCTCCAGCGCGGCCAGGGTGAGCTTGTCGATGCGAAGGGCGCGGTTCCAGGGGTTCTTCTTGAGCCGCTGGACCAGCTCTCGGCGCCCGACGATGATCCCGGCCTGCGGGCCCCCCAGAAGTTTGTCGCCCGAGAACGAGACGAGATCGACGCCGGCGCTGACGACCTCGGGCACCGTCGGCTCGTGGGGGAACCCCCAGGGACGCAGATCCAGCAGTGAACCCGAGCCCAGGTCCTCCATGACCGGCAGCCCCCGCTCGCGCGCGAGCTCGGCCAGATCGCGTGAGGTCACGTCGGCGGTGAAGCCGACCACCCGATAGTTCGACGTGTGCACTTTGAGCAGCAGGGCCGTGTTCGGCCCGATGGCGCCGGCGTAATCCCGCGCATGCGTCCGGTTCGTCGTGCCCACCTCTTTGAGCATCGCGCCACCGCGCAGCATGATGTCGGGGATCCGGAACTCGCCGCCGATCTCGATGAGCTCGCCCCGGGAGACGATCACCTCGCGCCCGTGCGCCAGCGTCTCCAGGGCCAGCAGGACCGCCGCCGCGTTGTTGTTCACGACGAGCGCGTCCTCCGCGCCGGTGAGCCGACGCAACAGCGCCTCGACGTGAGCGTAGCGGGAGCCTCGTTCCTTGGAGGCCAGGTCCAATTCCAGATTCGAGTATTCGGCGCCGACCCGTCCCAGCCGTTCCAGGGCCAGGGGGCCGAGCAGGGCCCGCCCCAGGTTGGTGTGGAGCACGACGCCGGTGGCGTTGACCACGGTGCGCAGGGAGAAGGGCCCGGTGCGCCTGACCTCGTCCAAGACCCGGGATACCAGGTTACCGGCGTCGGAGGCCTGAGCCGGCCCGGCCCGGACCCGGCACCGCTCGGCATCGAGGATGTCGCGAACGAGAGCGGTCAGACGCGCCCGCGGCAGTCCCCGGGCTTCTGCGCGCTCGGCGACCTGCCGAACGAGGGCGTCGACGGAGGGCAGGCCCCGGAGGGCCGAGGCTCCTTCAGTGCTCACGAAGCACGGCCTCCACGCGCTCGCGGACCCGCGCCACGATCTCCTGGGCTTCCCGGCGCCATGCCTGCTGTGACCACCGGCCGTCGTTGACGTGGCCGGCCCGACGCACGGCTTCCTCGGTCAGTCCCGACCAGAACTCCTCCAGATCGCCGGTCGAGAGCCGCTGACCACGCAACGCGCGCGCCCATTCGGCCGCCAGAGAGTCCACCAGCCGGTCGCGCTCGGCGGCCAGACGACGGGCTTTGCGTACGAGGTCGGCCAGGCGGGGCGGCACCCCTTATTTCCTCACGAGGTCTCGAACGGCATCGACCAGGTTGGCCTCGAACCGACCGGTGGACGCGCACTGGTACACCGGGCTCGGCCTGAGCCGGCCTGACGTTCCCCGGCGGTGGGCCTGGGTGCGCATCTGGGAGTTGACCTGGATCAGCGTCGACGTGCCGTTGGGCTCGGCAAAGATCGTGAAGGAGACCAGGGCCTCTCCCTCGAGTTGATCGCCGCTCAGCTGCCCGCAGTCGGCATAGAGATTGATCGGCGACACGAACTCGTCGGACGCCATTACCCCGGAGTCGCGGGCGATCGCCCGGAGCGGCACGTTCTGCTGGGCCAGGGCCCGGATCAGGGCCATCCACGTGTCCTCATAGGTGGCGCTCACTTCTGCCCGAAACGTCGGCGGGGACAGTGGCGACACAAAGAGGCGCGAGCACCCGCAGAGGGTGAGCAGCACCAGCGCCAGCACGGCCCTACTTGTGGTGATCGATTCCACGGTACCTGTCGATGAAACGCCGGATCCGTCCCTCGTCGAACCCTTCGAACGCATCGATACGGGTCCACGCCGTCAGGGCGATCCGGTCCTTCATGGTGGGATAGGGAGCCAGGATGACGAACTTGTCGTACGTGGACACGACGGCCCTGAGCTTCTCGACGAGCTCAGGGCACTCGCAGTTGTACTGGACCACCACGCCGCCGTCCTCGAGGTTGTGCACCTGGAGCTCACGCTCGATGGGCCGCGTGTGGACACCCCACGGGGCCAGGTACGGCATGTGTGGCCCGGAGGTCGGGGGATCACTGTTGTAGGGCTCGTGAGGGTCGGTGGCTCTCTGCAGGTGTCGGTTGCCCTGGTCGGGCATGGAGATACCAGGCAGGTTCGCCGCCGCCAGATAGGCGAAATAGCCAATGCCCACGGCGACAAGGACCACCACCACGAGCGCCCCGACCTGCCAGCGCTTCCGGGCCCGTCGACTCATCCTCCGCCGCTGATCTTGCCTAGCCATGCGCCCTCGATGGCGGAAGCGTGTGGGAGTCGAACCCACCTCCAGCTTGTCTAGAGCCGGACACCGGATTTGAAGTCCGGGAGGCCCACCGGGTTCCTGGACGCTTCCGTTTCAGTTACTTGGGTCCCCCGAAAGCCATTTGAGTGTACCACCCCGTCCGAGTCACACGCCCGGCGCCTGGCCTGCGCCCTATCCCCCGGCCAGCGGGGGAAAGAGCGTCACGATGTCACCGGCACTGAGGTGTCGGTCGGGACCAGCGCCATGCCCGTTGACCAGCGCGATGCGCGGCAGGTCCGAAGGTATGCCGAGGTGGGCGGCCACGTCATCCACGGTGCTGTCCGTGGGAATCTCGAGGATCACGGCACCTCCACCACTGCCGGGCGGCAGGTAGGAGATCAGGGTCGCGAAGAGCCTGACCTCGATCCTCACCTGGGGCCGGCTGCGGGCTCGGCCGAGACCCTGATCTCGGCGACCCGAAGCCGATCACCGGCGCGGATGCGATCGGGATCGGCCAGGCTGTTCCAGCGCATCAGGTTCGCCACCGAGACACCGTAGAGGTACGCGATCCCCTTGACGGTCTCGTTGGGCCTCACCACGTGGATGCCGGCGGTCTCGGCAACGGGCCGGTCCTTGCCGGTCCGGCCCACGGTAGTGGGCTTTCGCGGCGCGAGCGCGGCCCGCAGTCGTTCAGCCGCATCGTCCGGAACGATCAGCTCGTAGGCGCTCCCGGGGGGCGTCGTGGCCCGGATGAGTACGGGGTTGAGGGCACGAAGTGTCTCGAGCGGGATCCGGCCTTTGGCAGCGAGGGCGCTGAGGGTGGCCCGGGACGGGACCGACACGGTTGCCGTCACCGGAGCCTCGCTGGTCTCGGGCTCGAAGCCGTAACGCGATGGATCACGACCGATGACAGTGGCGGCGTGAATGGCCGGCACGAAGTTCTTGGTCTCCTGGCGGAGATAGCGGCTCTCGGCCAGGATCCAAAAGTCGTTCGTTCCGGTCAGCCGGATCGCCCGGGCAACCTTTACCTCCCCGGCGTTGTAGCCGGCCTTGGCCAGGAGCCAGGACCCGAACAAGCTGTGCAAGTCGCGAAGATACGCCGCCGCGGCGTAGGTCGACTTGACTGGATCCAGTCGCTCGTCGACCCACCGGTCGACCCGGAGCCCGTAACGGCGTGCCGTCGCCGCCATGAACTGCCACATCCCCTTGGCGCCGGCCCGCGATACCGCTCTGGGGTTGTAGCCACTCTCGATCATCGCCACGAACGCCAACTCCTCGGGCAGGCCCCGAGCCCGAAACACCTCGCGGATCATCTCCAGATAGCGGGTGGAGCGGTCGAGCCACCGGCTTACGACCTCCCGGCGGTCGCCGGTATAGCGATCCATGAAGTACCTGACCTTGTCATTCACCACCACCTCATAGGCCGGCCGGGCGGTCTCGGCGCGCTCCTCGGAGGACGGATCCAGCTCGGTGGCGACCTTGGCGCTCTCCTCGACGGACGGATCCGGTTCGGTGGCAACCTCGGCACGGTCCTCGGCGGACGGATCCGGTTCGGTGGCGACCTCGGCCCGCCCCTCGGCGGCGGACAGATCCAACTGGATGGCGGCCTCGGACTCCCTATCGGGGACGGTAGGGACGGAGCCGGTCTCAGCGGCGGCCTGTGCGACCTCCACGACGGCGTCTTCAGGCGCCAAGTCGGGGTCGGCCCAGGCGGGCGAGAACGAAGCCCACGCCAGGACGATGAATAGGAACGTGGCGGTTACATGGACGAATCGGGTCTCAATAGCCATAAAATGAGAGCCAGGTCGTTTTTACCACGGCCGGCGAGGAGGGGTCAACCGCAGCTGACAATGGGACACCACTGCTGTCAGTTTGATCAATTTAATTCAGTTTATCCAGCAGTTATGCCTGTTGAGGCTGGACGAGGTGCCCAATCGTGAAGCGCGTGCTGGCTATGCTCATCGGGCTCGGGGTGACCATCTCCGGTGCGAGCGTGACTCGTGCCCAGCCGATGGCAGGGGCGCCAGAGCAAAAACCTACTGACAAGAACCCGACAGCAGGACGGCGGGACGACGCAAGGTCGACCGCCAGGACGGCTGTCGGAACAGTCAAGTCGACGGTGGCCGACGCCATCGTGGTTGCGGGCACGAGCAAGGAGATCGAGTGGACGTTCGCGGTCGGAATGACGACGAAGGTCCGCAGGGACGGCAAAGGCGTGAACCCGGCCGAACTCAGGCCAGGTGACCAGGTCCGGGTGCGCTACATGGAGCACGCCGGCCGGAGCGTCGCTCAGGACATCGCGGTGACCACAGCCGTCAAGGCCAGGGCGGCGCCGCCA
>JBOHPM010000193.1:0-6250 GCA_050731715.1 Candidatus Rokuibacteriota bacterium | reverse complement strand
TCAGGTCGGCGGCCGGCCGCGCGTTGAGCACCTGCGCGGGACCGAGCCACGCCCTGCGGGCGACCCCCAGGCCCAGCTCGAGGTTGTCCAGGTTGGACAGGTAATGGGTGTCGGAATTCACGGCGATGGGGATGCCGAGCTCGGCGGCCCGGCGGGCGTGCACGTCGCTGAGATCCAGACGGTCGGGTGAGCCGTTGATCTCGATCGCCTTGCCGTGGCGGACGGCCGCGGTGAACACGGCCTCCAGATCGACGTCGTAGGGCTCCCGGGATCCGATGAGCCGGCCGGTGGGGTGGGCCAGGATATCGACGTGGGGGTGCTCCAGGGCGCGAACGATCCGCGCCGTCATCTCCGCTCGGCTCTGGGCGAATCGCGAGTGCACGGCCGCCAACACGATGTCCAGCTCGCGGAGCACCTCGTCGGGGAAGTCCATCGTGCCGTCCGCAAGGATATCGCACTCCGAGCCGGTGAGGATGCGGATCCGAAACCGGGGCTGCAGCTCGCGGATCTTCTGGGTCTGGGCCCGGAGCTCGTCGACGCTCAGCCCCCTGGCGATAGCCGCCGACCGCGAGTGGTCGGAGACCACGATGTACTCGTAGCCCCGGCGCTCGGCGGCCTCGATGAGCTGCTCGAGGGGAAGGTGACCGTCGGACCAGTCGGTGTGCGCGTGCAGGTCGCCCCGGATCGCGGCCACGGTGACCAGCTCCGGCAGCCGGCCGGCCCGGGCCGCCTCGATCTCGCCGGCGTCCTCGCGCAGCTCGGGCGGGATCCAGGCCAGCCCCACCGACGCGTAGACGTCCTCCTCGGTGGCCCCGGCCACCCGCGCCCCCGTCCGCTCGTCGAACACACCGTACTCGCTGATGCTGAGGCCCTGGCGCCGGGCCAGCTCGCGCAGCCGCACGTTGTGCTCCTTGGAGCCCGTGAAATACTGGAGCGCGGCGCCCAGCGCCTCCGGTTCCACGACCCGCAGATCGATCTGCAGCCCCTCGCGATGGCGGACCGACGCCTTGGTGTCGCCGTGGGCCAGGACCTCCACCACCGAGGGCAGCTCGACCAGGGCAAGGGTGACGCGGCGGGGCTCCGTGGAGGTGACGAGGAGATCGACGTCCTTGACGGTCTCCCGGCGACGACGCAACGAGCCCGCGACCTCGAGCTGCGCCACGCCGCCATGAGCCCGCAGCGCTTCGGCGATCTGACCGGCGATCGTCGTGGCCGTGGCCAGGGGTGTACGCGAGCGCCCGGCTCGCCAGCCGGCGATACCCTTGACGATGTTCTCGCGGGTCTTCTCACGGACGCCGGGTACGCCGAGAATCTCTCCGGAGCGGCAGACCTGCTCGAGGCGATCCACCGTGTCGACCCCCAGCCGGTCCCACAAGAGCTTGGCCGTCTTGGGGCCGAGCCCCCGGATCTCCAGCAGGGTGAGGAAGGCCGGGGGCAACTCGGCTCGCAAGGCCTCGAGCTGGACCAGCCGTCCCGTGGTCAGGTACTCGTCGATCCGGGCGGCCAGGTCCCGCCCGATGCCGGGAAGCGTGGTGAGCTGGCCGCGCGCCGCCACCGTCGCCACGTCCTCGGTGAGCGACTCGAGGGTCTGGGCCCCCCGCTGATACGCACGCATCCGGAAGACACTCTCGTTGCGGACTTCGAGAAGCGCGGCCATCTCGGAGAAGAGACGCGCGATCTCGAAGTTTTTCACGGCCACATGATACACTCGCGCCGCTGTGATTGCCCCGTGGTGCTGGGAGCTGATCGAGCCATACCTGCGGCGCAACCTCCTCAACGGCGGTCTCGAGCGTCCGACGCGCGCGCAGCTGTTGCAAGAATTCGGCCGCGTGTGGCCTGCCTTTACCGCCACCATTGGCGTGCAGGAGCCGTTCGCGGGGACCATCCGATTCAAGTGGCTGGTACGTCTGGCCCCCCCGGAGATGGCGCCGTTCCTCGACGATCCGGCGGGCTGGATCGGGGCGCGCTACGGCGGCGGGAAGTTCAAGGTGAACCTGCACCACGGCCTGCACTTCGTCAGTACCAGGAATTTCAAGCCGGAGGGCGAGCCGCGATGGCGGGACGTCCCCGAGCTGGCGTTGGACTGAGCCGGCTCCCGGCGAGGAGCGCACGATGCCCAGCGACGAGACACGCAGGCTGCTGAAGGTCTTCGGGGTGGCGGTCACCAATCTGGAGGACGCCATCGACAGCAAGGCCCCGACGGACGAGATCGTCAAGCTCGACACCGAATTGGCCGAGCGGATGCGCGACATCACCGCGTTCGTGGAGCGTCTGCGGAGCCGGCGTATCGCGTGAGCCCGCTCGTCGACGCCTCGGGCGTAGCCCTCGCCACTCCGCGGCCGCCGCGCCGCATCGTGTCGCTCATTCCCAGCACCACCGAGACGCTCTGCGCCCTGGGTCTGGCCGAGGCCCTGGTGGGGATCACCGTCTACTGTTGCGAGCCGGCCGATGTCGTGCGGACCAAGACCCGGGTGGGGGGCGAGAAGAACCCGGACCTCGAGAAGATCCGCGCCCTCGCCCCTGATCTGGTTCTGGCCAACATCGAGGAGAACGTGCGCGGCCACATCGACACCCTGCGCGGCTGGGGGATCCCGGTGTGGGTGACGTACCCCCGCACCGTCGCCGATGCCGTCCGGATGATTCGCGAGCTGGGGACGATCACGGGGGCCGACGCTCAGGCGACCGCGCTGGCCGACGAGCTGGACGGCCGGCTGGAGCAGGTCGCGGCGCTGGTCGCCGGCCGCCCGCCGGCGCCTGTCTTCTACGCGATCTGGCGCGAGCCGTGGATGACCATCAGCCAGGACACCTATATCCACGACATGCTACGCATCTGCGGCGGCGCCAACGTCTTCGCCGCGCACCCCGAACGGTACCCCGCGGTGGCCCTGGAGGAGATCGCTGCGCGCCGCCCGCACGTCATTCTGCTGCCCGACGAGCCGTTCCGCTTCCGCGAGGTCCATCGCCGGGACTTCGCCCGCTTCCCGGACGTTCCCGCAGTGGCCAACGGGCACATCCATCTGGTCGACGGCAAGCCCTTCTCGTGGCACGGGCCGCGGATTGCCGAGGCGCTGCGTACACTACCCGCGATGTTTTCGTAGCCGGGGGCCCGGCGGCCTTGACTCCCAATCCAAGCGAGGGCACCCTTTGGGGCGATGCGCTATCGGCGCCTGACCTATCGTTACGCGATGGTGGTGCGCTCGGGCCACACCGCGTTGTTCAGCGAGCTCTGGTCGAGTGATCGCTTGCGCCTGCTCGTCCAGCCCCACTGGCGGCCGGAGGCCGATACCTACGAGACGGCGACCGCCATCGAGGTCGTCGTCGATCTCGCTGGGGTCGAGGAAGACGCCGTCGAGGTCCAGTTGTTCGAGGACGCGCTGGTCGTCGAGGGGCATCGGTATCTTCCCGCGGGGCAGAAGGGCGCGGTCTACCACGCGGCCACCATCCGCCAGGGGCCGTTCCGGGTGGAACTGCCGCTCCCGGCCCCGGTGGACGCCGAGCGGGTCGACGTGCGCTACGACCGTGGCCTGCTCCACATCACGCTGCCGAAGGTTGTCTGAGGTCGCGTGATGGCCGTCCAGTCCCCCAGTCCCGGCAACGTCACGATTCCCGATGCGCTGCCGGTCCTGCCGCTACGGGAGGCGGTCGTGCTGCCGGTGACGGCGATGCCGCTCGCGGTAGGACAGCCGCGCTCCCTGAGGCTCATCGACGACGTGATGCGGGGCAACCGGTTGCTGGCCCTGGTGGCACAGCGTGAGGCGAAGACCGAGGCGGCCGAGCCAGAGGACCTCTACCGTGTCGGCACCGTCGGCGTCATCCACCAGATGGCGCGTGTCCCCGACGGCACCGTACGGCTGATGGTCCAGGGCCTCGAGCGCATTCGGATCGCGGACTGGATCGGCCGGGAGCCTTATCTGGTGGCGCGGATCGAGCAGATCCCGGATCAGACCGGCGAGGCCACGGAAGTGGAGGCCCTGCGTCATGCCGTGATGGAGATCTTCCGCCGGCTCGTCGAGGTGTCCCCCGATCTGCCCGACGAGCTGGGCGCCGCGATCGAGAATGTCACGGATTCCCGCCATCTGGCCTACTTTGTCGCGTCGGTGGTGCCGTTCGACATGGCCACGCGGCAGACACTCCTCGAGACCGACCCCGTGTCGGGCAAGCTCCGCCGGCTGGTCGACGTGCTGCAGCGCGAGCTCGCCGTGCGCGAGCTAGGCCGGAAGATCACCACCGAGACCCAGGAGCGTTTGACCAAGCAGCAGCGCGAGTTCTACCTGCGCGAGCAGCTCCGATCCATCCAGCGTGAGCTCGGGGAAGCGGAAGGGGGCGGCGACACACAGATCGCCGATCTGCGGCGCCGGATCGAGGAGGCGGGCCTGCCCGAGGAGGCGAAGCGCGAGGCCGGGCGGGAGCTGGGTCGGCTGGGCGGGATCCCGGCCGCCTCGCCCGAGCATGGCATGATCGTCACGTATCTGGAATGGCTGGCAAGCCTGCCCTGGAGCAAGCGGAGCGGCGGGACGATCGACATCGGCCGGGCTCGCGAAGTCCTGGACGAGGACCACTACGATCTGGACAAGGTCAAGGACCGGATCCTCGAGTACCTGGCCGTCAAGAAGCTGAGGCAGGAGCGCGAGGCTCTCGCGGGCGCGCCGGCGGTGCCGGCCGAGCCACCGCGGGTGACCGGCGACACGCCGGCCCGGGAGCCGATCCTCTGCTTCGTGGGGCCTCCGGGCGTGGGCAAGACGAGCCTGGGCCAGAGCATCGCCCGGGCCCTGGGCCGGCAGTTCGTGCGCATGTCGCTGGGCGGCATCCGGGACGAAGCGGAGATCCGCGGCCACCGGCGCACCTATATCGGCGCCATGCCCGGCCGCATCATCCAGGGGCTGAGGCGCGCCGAGAGCCGCGATCCCGTGTTCATGCTCGACGAGATCGACAAGATCGGCGCGGACTGGCGTGGCGACCCTTCCTCCGCCCTGCTCGAGGTGCTGGATCCTGCCCAGAACCACACCTTCGCCGATAACTATCTGGGAGTGGCGTTCGACCTGTCGCAGGTGCTGTTCATCGCCACGGCCAACACGCTGGACACCATCCCCGGGCCGTTGCGTGACCGGATGGAGATCCTGACGCTATCCGGGTACACGGACGAGGAGAAGATCGGGATTGCCAGACAGTACCTGATCCCCAAGCAGCTTGCCGCCCACGGCCTGGCCGCCGACGAGCTCGTCTTCGAACCGGACGCCCTTCGCCAGATCGTGCGGGGCTACACGCGCGAGGCGGGCGTGCGCAACCTCGAGCGGGAGATCGCCACCGCCGCCCGCAAGGTGGCCCGCCGGCTGGCCGAGGGCCACCGCGAGCCGGTGCGGATCACCCCCGAGAACCTGGTCGAATACCTGGGTCGGCCGCGGTTCTTCGATGAGGCCGCCGAGCGGACCACCCGCCCGGGCGTGGCCACCGGCCTGGCGTGGACGCCGACCGGTGGGGATGTGCTGTTCGTGGAGGTCAGCATGATGCCGAGCAGCGAGGAGCGGCTCATCCTCACCGGAATGCTCGGCGACGTCATGCGCGAGAGCGCTCAGGCAGCGGTGTCGTACGTGCGCTCCAACGCCGAGGCCCTCGATATCGATCCCAAGCTCTTCGAGGGCAAGACCATCCACGTGCACGTGCCGGCTGGCGCTATCCCCAAGGACGGGCCCTCGGCGGGGGTGACGATCATGACGGCGCTGGCCTCGCTGGCCACCGGCCGGCCGGTGCGGAGCGAGGTGGCCATGACGGGTGAGATCACGCTCCGGGGCAAGGTGCTGCCCGTGGGCGGGATCAAGGAGAAGGTCCTGGCCGCGCACCGGGCCGGCATTCGCACGGTGATCTTGCCGCAGCGGAACGAGCGGGATCTCGAGGACGTGCCGGAAGAGCTGCGCCGGGAGCTGGCCTTCATCCTCGTCGACGACGTCGAGGAGGTTCTGCGCCACGCCCTGATGCCCATGACGACCGGGGTGCGGCCGGCGGCCTAGGGCTGAGGGGATCGCTCAGCGGGGCCGGATCTTTCCCTCGATGTCCTCGGCCGCTTGCAGGAGCGCTTTGGCCACGCGACGGGCTTCGGCAGGCGGCATCCGGCTGAACCGAGCGCCGGAGCCTTCGCCGATCTGGAGCTCGACGCGTCCCAGCGACGGCCCGACCGTCACGAACACCGGATCCAACGGGTCGTCGATGACTTGCACGCATCCCGGCACGAGCAAGAAAAACGCCAAGGGGAGGA
>JBOHPM010000192.1:0-6269 GCA_050731715.1 Candidatus Rokuibacteriota bacterium | reverse complement strand
CCCCTACTGGGTTCGGAGCTTGGGATCCAGCGCGTCGCGCAGGGAGTCGCCGAACAGGTTGAAGGCGAAGACGGACAGGCTGATCGCCAGACCGGGGAAGATCGCCATCCAGGGCGCTGTCTCCGCGAACTGCACGGCGGCGCCGCGCAGCATCAGCCCCCAGGCGGGGACGGGCTCCTGCACCCCCAGGCCGAGGAAGGACAGCGAGGCCTCGAGCAGGATGGCCTGTCCCAGGAACGCCGTCAGCATGATCAGATACGGCGCCATCACGTTGGGCAGCATGTGGCGGAGGATGATCCGGGCGTGGCCGAACCCGGCGGCGCGCGCGGCGTCCACGTAGGGCATCTCACGGACGCTCAGCGCGCTGGAGCGGATGACGAGCGCAGCGCGCGGGATCATGGGAATGGTGATGGCGGTGATCAGATTCGGGAGGTTGTTGCCGAGGATGGCCACCATGGCCAGGGCCAGGATGATCAGCGGGAACGAGATGAAGACGTCCATGACCCGCTGCAGGTACAGGTCGATCCGGCCTCCGAAGTAGGCGCTGGCCACGCCGAGAATCGCCCCCGCCGTGGCGCCGAAAAAGGCGGCGCCGAAGCCCACGATGAGCGCCGTGCGCGAGCCATAGATCAGCCGCGAAAGCACGTCGCGGCCGAAGGCATCGGTGCCCAGCCAGTGCTCGGCGGAGGGCTTCGCCAGCATCGCGCTGAAGGACACGGCCAGCGGATCGTAGGGCGAGATCACGGTAGCCAGGAGCGCCACCGCAAGCATCAGCAGCACGATGACCGCCCCCGCCGCGCCCAGCGGTCGCCGGCGGGCGAAGTCCCAGGCCGCTGCGGTCCACTCGCGGCGGCGCGAGGCCACCGGCAGGTCGGCGGCCCGATCGAGGGGGGGGTGAATGGCCATGGGGCTAGCGGTAGCGAATGCGCGGGTCGAGCCAGGCGTACATGACGTCCATCGCAAAGTTGACGAAGATGAACGCCGACGCCGTCAGCATGACCAGGGCCTGGGTGAGCGTGTAGTCGCGCCGGGCCACCGCCTCCACGAAGAGGAGACCGAGGCCGTTCAGGTTGAACACCTGCTCGGTCACCACCAGCCCGCCGAGCAGGAACGCGAACTCCAGGCCGATGACGGTGACGACGGGGAGCATCGCGTTCTTGAGGGCGTGCCGCACCAGGATCAACTTCAGCCACAGGCCCTTGGCCCGGGCGGTCCGGATGTAATCCTCGCGCAGCACTTCCAGCATCGCCGAGCGCGTCATGCGCGTCGCCACCGCGGAGTAGCGGTAGCCCACGGCCAGGGCCGGCCAGATGAGCTGGGCCAAGTTCTGCCAGGGGTCGACCCAGAACGGGGTGTAAACCATGGGCGGAAGCCACCGGAACACGATGAGCAGCCCGAGGATGATGACGATGCCCAGCCAGAACGAGGGCGTGGCCAGCCCGGCGATCGAGAAGACCCGCACCGCATAGTCGATCCACGTGTCCTGCTTGAGCGCGGCGATCACGCCGAGCGGGATGGCTAGCAGCGTGGCCACTACCGTGGCCATCACGGCCACCTGCAGCGACAGCGCGAACCTGAGCCGGATCTCCTCCACAATGGGCGCGCCCGTCCACATGGACACCCCCAGGTCCAGGCGCACCAGACCCCACATCCAGGCGACGAACTGCTTCCAGAGCGGCTGGTCCAGTCCGAGCTTGGCCCGCTCCTCCGCGATCATCTCCTTGGAGATGTACTGGCCCTGCCCCGTGCCCATGAAGCGGGCTTCGACGACGTCACCGGGAACGATGCGGAGAAGCAGGAAGGCGAGCACCGCCACGCCGAGCAGCGTCGGCAGCATCAGGAGGAAGCGCTTGATGATGTACTTGTGCATGATTACTGGACAGGGCGCGGGCGATTGTTGGACAGGGCATGGGCGCCCGGGCTTCGCCCGCCCATGCCCCGCCGGAACCGCGCGCTGCTGTTCTTCATCGCCCGATCAGAGTCCTGACGACCCGGTGTTGTCCCCTACTGAGTCAGCCAGACAACGTCGAGGGTCTGGTTGAGGTAGTGACTGGGCGTGACCTGCCAGCCCTTCACCTTGGCCGAGTGCGGGATGATCCGGTGCCACTGCAGCGTCATGAGGAAGTGGGCCTCCTCGTCCAGCAAGCGCTTCTCGAACGTCCGGATGAGCTTCTTCCGCTCCTCCAGATCCTGTGTGCGGCCCTGCCGCTCGTAGAGGTCATCGAGGACCGGATCGTTGTAACGACCGTAGTTGGAGGGATTCTTGCTGGCCGACGTGAAGCGATACAGGTCCAGGTCGGGCTCCACGATGTAGCCGCACGGAAAGTCCATGGCCACTTCGAAGTTGCCCGGGCGGAGCACCTGGCCGTAGTAGGAGGCCGCCTCCACCACCTCCTGCTTCACGTTGAGCCCGATCTGCCGCCACTGATCCAGGAGCCAGATGGCCACGGGCTCGTAGGGCATCGGGATACCGCGGTTCTTGAAGGTGAACGAGAGGCCCTCGGCGCCCGCCTCCTTGAGGAGCTTTCGCGCTTCGGCCCGCGATTTGTTGATGTCCTTGCCGTACCCGGCCAGCTTCTCCAGCTCGGCGGGCGGCGTGGCGAACGGCGTGCCGGGCACCTGGACGCCGGCGACCTCTTTGACGATGGCGATCCGTGACAACGCCTTCGACCCTTCGTAGCGATCGAGGGCGAGCGTGAGCGCCTTGCGTACGCGCTTGTCGTCGAACGGCTTCTTCTCGTGGTTGATGGCCACCATGAGCATGCAGTCCCAGGGGCTCTCCTGCACCGTGAGCTTGTCCCCGAGCGCCTGCTTCAGGCTATCCCGGTCGGCCGGACTGAAACCGCGGAACTGAATGTGCGCGCGCTCGCCGCGGATCAGGGCGACCTGGGCCGCCGAGTCCCGGACGAACAGGGCGCGGAATCCGTCGAGGTACGGCTTACCCTTGTCCCAGTAGTTCGGGTTCTTCTTGCCCACCACGTGGGAGCCCCGCACGTGCTCCACGAACAGGAAGGGCCCGGTGCCCATGATGTTCTTCTCGTACCAGTTCGGCTCTTTGGCCAGGATGTCGGCTTTGTAGATGAAGTTCCACGGGGAGGCCAGGGAGAGCAGGAACGAACCGGTCGGGGCCTTGAGCCGGAACCGTACCGTGGTGGGATCGGGCGCTTCCACGGCCGCCACATCGCCGTACTGGCCCTTGCGGGCCGAGCCCACCCCCGCCCCCGGGAAGATGATCTTGTCGTAGGACGCCTTCACGTCCTTCGAGGTCATCTCGCTGCCGTCGTGGAACTTGACTCCAGTGCGGATCTTGAAGGTGTAGACCAATCCGTCTTTGGAAACAGTCCAGCTCTCGGCCAGGCTGGGTACCGGCTTGGTCCCTGACGGATCGTTAGGATCCACCCGGAGCAGCGTGTTGTAGAAGGGGGCGAAGGGATGGATCAGGCCAAACGTCTCCTCGCGGTGCCCATCATAGGACGGCGGCTCCGAGGGAACCGGGTAGACGAGCTCGCCACCATGGCGCGGCTTGTCCTGGGCGATGGCCGGCACGGCGAGCGCAACAGCGAGGAATGCGGCGATGAGCGTTGTGACGCGTCGCATCAATCACCTCCGTGTTTAGATAGACAAACCTCGACAGCAGTGGAAGGTTCCGTCACCCTTAGATTTTCAGTCACCTTAAAAGAGCCGGCGACGCGCTGTCAAGCGAGGATGCACGCCGCCCAGTGCCCAGGCCTGACTTCCCGGAGCGGGGGGATCTCGGCGCGGCACGGATCGATGGCGATCGGGCACCGGGGGTGGAACACGCACCCCGGCGGGGGGTTCAGGGGGCTGGGGACCTCGCCTCCGAGCACCACACGGGGGCGTCGAGCCTCCAGCTCGGGGTCGGGGATCGGCACCGCGGCCAGGAGCGCCTTCGTGTAGGGGTGCAGGGGCGAGTCGTACAGCTCCTTGCGGTCGGCCAGCTCGACGATCTTGCCCAGGTACATGACGGCCACCCGGTCCGAGATGTGCCGGACCACCGCGAGGTCGTGGGCAATGAAGAGGTAGGTGAGACCGAACTCGGTCTGCAGATCCTCGAGCAGATTGATGATCTGGGCCTGGATCGACACGTCCAGGGCCGAGACGGGCTCATCGCAGATGATGAGGGACGGCTCCATGGCCAGGGCCCGGGCGATCCCCACACGCTGGCGCTGGCCTCCCGACAGCTCGTGGGGGTACCGGCTGGCGTGTTGGGGCAAAAGCCCCACCCGGCGCAGCAAGTCGCTGACCCGATCCCGCCGGCCGGCCGCGGTGGAAACGATCCCGTGAACGGCCAGGGGCTCGGCGATGATCTGTCCCACCGTCATGCGCGGATTCAGCGAGCTGTAGGGATCTTGAAAGATGACCTGGATCTGGCGCCGGAGGCTCCGCAGCTCCTGATTGTCGGCCGTGGTGACGTCGCGCCCCTCGAAGAGCACGCTGCCGCTGGTCGCGCGCTCCAGGCGCAAGACGCAGCGCCCCGTGGTGGTCTTGCCGCACCCCGACTCTCCCACCAGGCCCAGGGTCTCCCCGCGCCTGATCGTGAAGCTCACTCCGTCGACCGCCCGTACCACGGCGCGCGGGGCGCTCAAGAGGCCGCCACCGACCGGAAAGTGCTTGACGAGGTCCCGAACCTCGAGCAGGACGTCCGCGCCGGCGGCGCGGGCGACGCCATTTCTCCCCGCCGGCGCCTCAGCGTGCATGGGCTGTCACTCGTTCGGCCTCCCAGCAGGCGCTCACGTGACTGTCCGTCCCCAGCGGGCGCAGCGGCGGGACCTCCTGCAGACACCGATCCACGCGGAAGACGCAGCGGGGCGCGAATGCGCAGCCCGGGGGCAGGCGTGTGAGGTCGGGGGGCTGGCCGTCGATCGGCGCCAGCCGCTCGCGGCGGGGCTCGTCCAGGCGGGGGACCGAACGCAGGAGCCCGAGCGTGTAGGGATGCCGGGGATTGGCGTAGAGCTCCCGGGCGCTGGCCCGCTCGATGATCCTGCCCGCGTACATCACGTTGACCCGATCCGCGTAGCGGGCCACCACGCCCAGGTTGTGGGTGATGACCAGCATCGCCACCCCCAGGCGCCGGGACAGGTCCTTCATCAGCTCCAGAATCTGCGCCTGGATCGTGACGTCCAGCGCCGTGGTCGGCTCATCGGCCAGGATGAGGGGCGGGTTGCAGGACAGCGCCATGGCGATCATGATCCGCTGGCGCATGCCCCCGCTGAACTGGTGGGGGTACTGGCGGAGCCGGCGCGCGGCGTCGGGGATGCCGACGGTGCCCAGCAGCTCCCCAGCGCGTTGCTGAGCGGCGGCCGGGGCCATCCCCAGATGGATCTCCAGCGCCTCGGTGAGCTGACGGCCCACGGTGAGCACCGGATTGAGGGACGTCATGGGCTCCTGGAAGATCATGGCGATCTCGCGGCCCCGGATGCGCCGCATCTCCTCGTCCGAGAGGGCCAGCAAGCTACGGCCCTTGAAGACGATCTCGCCGGCCACGATCCGCCCGGCTGGCTCGCTCACCAGCCGCATGATGCTCAGCGCGCTCACGCTCTTGCCGCAGCCGGACTCACCCACCAGGGCCACGGTCTCGCCCTCATCGACGTCCCACGACACCCCGTCGACGGCGCGCACGATACCGGCGCTCGTGGAGAACTGGGTCGTCAGGGAGCGAACATCGAGCAGCCGAGCCACGTCGCGCGAGTGTAGCACGAATGGTTGGACTCCCACGGTGGTGGCACCGAGCCTTGGACGGCGGTGGCACCTCGCTTCGGACGGTGGTGGCACCTCGCGCGAACGGGGGAGGTTTGGAGGGGGGCACGAGGCGCGCCCCCCTCCAACTCCATAATCCGGTGGTCACAGCGCGCGCGAACGGGGGAGAAGCTACACGCAGCGGGCGGCAGCGAGATGCGCCCCGGCGCGGGGCTCGAGCCGCGCGTACTCTCGGCAGATCGCCTCGGCGACGCAGGGCCAGCGATGCTGCACAGCCCATTGGACCCCCTCGTGGCCCAGGCGCCACCGGAGATCGGCGTCGCCGAGCAGGGCGTCGACGCGAGCGGCCAGGGCATCGGCGTCGCCGTCGGCCACGAGGTATCCGGTGACGCCGTCGCGGACCGTCGTCACCAGTCCGCCCACGCGGGACGCGATCACCGGGCTGGCGCAGGCCATCGCCTCCAGGGCGACCATGCCGAACGACTCGTAGTAGGAGGGCAGCACGGTGACGTCAGCGGCCACGTAGTACGTGCGGAGCATGGGCTGGGTGC
>JBOHPM010000191.1:0-6271 GCA_050731715.1 Candidatus Rokuibacteriota bacterium | reverse complement strand
GGTGGTGAAGGAGGTGTTCCCGACCGGCACGTCCCTGGTGAGCCGACTGGCCGAGACCATCGCCGCCGGCGAGGGCCGCTCGGAGACGGAAGCCTTCGTCGAGACGGTCGAAGGACGGCCGGTGCCGGTCAGCATCGTCACCGCGCCCCTCTTCGCCAGGGATGGCTCGGTGGAGGGGGCGGTGGCCGTGGTCCGCGACCTCTCGCGCATCCGCCAGCTCGAGGACGAGGTCCGGCGGGGGGAGACGCTGGCCGCGGCCGGGCGCATGGCGGTGGGGCTGGCCCACGAGATCCGCAACCCCCTGGGCGCCATCCGGGGCGCCGTGCAGCTCCTGGCCCGCGAGCTCGGTGCCGATCCGCGGCTGCGCGAGTACACCGACGTCCTGCTCAAGGAAGTGGATCGCGTGAACCGGATCATCGAGATGCTCCTGGACCTGGGGCGTCCGGTCCAGGTCCGGCGGTCCCCGCTGAACCTCCACCAGCTCCTCGAGCGCGTGACCCTGCTGCACGAGGAGACGACCCGCGCCCGGAGTGTGACCGTCGTCCGGCGCTACGATCCGAGCCTGCCGCCGATCCTGGGGGACGAGGATCGCCTGCTCCAGGTCTTTCACAACCTCGTGGTGAACGCCCTGGATGCCTCGAAGCCGGGCGGACGGCTCGTGTTGACCACCCGTGTCAGCCTCAATGCGCTCTACGGCAAGGTCGACATGGGCGGGGGCCAGCGCGCGATGGTCGAGGTCCAGGTAGGCGACGACGGGCCCGGCATCCCGGCCGCGGCGCGGGCCAAGATCTTCGATCCCTTCTTCACCACCAAGGAGCGCGGCCTCGGGCTCGGGCTCGCCCTCTGCCATCGCATTCTCCAGGAACACCGGGGCGCCATCCACGTGGAGTCCACCGAGGGACGGGGGACGGTCGTCACCTGCTTCCTGCCGGTGGCCAAATCAGCATGAGCCCGGGGATCCTGATCGCCGACGACGAGGAAAGCCTGCGCTGGGTCCTCGAGCGGGGCCTGCGCCAGGCCGGATACGAGGTCACGGCGGTGGCCGACGGCGAGGCGGCCATCGAAGCCTTCGAGGCCGATCCCGTCGACCTCGTCTTCCTGGACATCCGCATGCCCCGCCTCGATGGTCTCGCCGTCCTGGAGCGGCTGCGCGCGATCCGGCCCGATGCCTGCGTGGTGGTCATGACCGCGCACGGCACGATGGACACCGCGATCAAGGCCATGCAGCGGGGCGCCTACGACTATCTGGCCAAGCCCTTCGACCTCGAAGAGGTGCTCCTGCTCACCGAGCGGGCGCTCACGGCGAGCCGGCTGAGCCAGGAGGTGACACGGCTGCGGCGGGGGCTGGAAGAGGTACGGGAGTTCAGCGCCCTTATCGGCCGTCATCCCCGGATGCAGGACGTCTACAAGAGCATCGGCCGCATCGCCGGCACCGACGTGACCGTCCTGCTGCGCGGCGAGTCGGGGACGGGCAAGGAGCTGGTGGCCCGGGCCGTGCACCACTACAGCCGCCGCTCGGGCCGGCCCTTCGTCGCGGTTTCCTGCGCGGCCATTCCCCTCACGCTGCTGGAGTCCGAGATGTTCGGCCATGAACGGGGGTCATTCACCGACGCCAAGGAGCGGCGGCTCGGCAAGGTCGAGCTGGCCCACGGCGGCACGCTCTACCTCGACGAGATCGGCGACATGCCGCTCGAGTTGCAGAGCAAGCTGCTGCGCGGACTGCAAGAAAAGGTGATCGAGCGGGTCGGCGGCCGCGAGCCGATTCCGGTGGACGTCCGGGTCCTGGCCGCCACCCACCGGGATCTCGAGTCGCTGATGCAGGAGGGGCGCTTCCGGGAGGACCTCTACTACCGCCTCAACGTCGTCACCATCAATCTGCCCCCGCTGCGCGAGCGGCGGCGCGACATCCCGCTCCTGGTCGAGCACTTCCTGGCCAAGTACGCGGCGGAGCTCGGCGAGCGCGCCGTGGCGCCCGACGCCCTCGACCGGCTGGTTGGCTATGGCTGGCCCGGCAATGTTCGCGAGCTGGAGAACGTCGTGCAACGGGCCATGGTCCTGGCCGCCACCGGGGTGATCCTGCCCGAGCACCTGCCTATCGGACCGGTGTCGGCGGCGGCCTCGGTGGCCATGGATGCCTCGCTGGAGGACATCATCGAGCGCAAGCTCATCGAGTGCGTGCGCGGCCTGCGCCACCAGGGGAGCGCCAACCTCTATGGCCTCATCCTGGGGCTGGTCGAGAGGCCGCTCCTGCGGGCGGTGCTCCGTGAGACTGGCGGTAACCAGGTCCGCGCCGCCCAGATCCTGGGCATCAACCGCAACACGCTGCGCAAGAAGCTCACCGAGCACGGGATCGACCCGGAGGCCACGGGCGCCGACGGCTGACGGTCGCCGCGTTTGTTGACACATCGGCGGCTGGCTCCGTATAAAGATACTCACGTCCACCGACGCCGAGCGCCCCACAGTTCTCGTCGTAGACGCCAACCCCGACGAGGTCGCGCCGGTCCTGGCGGCCTTGAACCGGGCTGGCTTCGAGGCGATAGTCAGCGATCGGCTGGCCGTCGCCGTGTCCCGCCTCACCGAACGCCACTTCGATGCCGTGCTGCTCGACCTCGCCCTGCCCGATGCCGATGGCTTCGAGGCCTTCGCCCGCATCCAGGCGGCGGCCGGCGACGCGGCCATTCTGATCCTCGCCGCTCACGACGACGACCGGCTGGCCCTGGAGGCGCTGCGCGGCGGGGCCCAGGACTACGTGGTCCGGGATCGCCCGGATCCGGACCTCGTCGCCCGGCGACTCCGGTACGCCATCGAGCGGCATCGCCTCCGGGCCGAGCTGCTGGCGCTCGCCCAGGTCGGGCGGCAGCTCGCCGAGACGCTGGACCCGGCCATGGTGAGCCGGGAGATCGCGGCGAACATCCGGAGCCTGCTCCGGGCTCGCGCCGCGGCCCTCTACGAGCTGGACCCGGCCTCCGGCAACCTGACGGCACGGGCCGTCTCCGCGGCGTCGGGCGCCGACGGGGACTGGAGCCCGGTGCTGCCGCGGGGCACCGGCCTGCTTGCCGTCGCGCTCGAGGAGCGCTGCGCCGTGATGTCCCCGGACGTCCTCGATGATCCTCGGGTGACGTGCCCGGCGGAGATGCGACGGCAGCTGGCGGCCTCCGCAGACCGCGCCCTCCTGGCCCTGCCCCTCGTGGTCGCGGGCAACCTCATCGGCGCCCTGGGGGTCGCCGACCGGACCGGCCACGACTTCACCGACGATCAGGTGCAGCTGGCCCAGACCTTCGCCGATCAGGCCGCCCTGGCCCTGGCCAGCGCCCGCTTCCACGTGGACACCGAGCGCCGGCGCCGGGCCGCGGAGAGTCTCGCCGACGTGGGACGGCTCATCTCGCGCTCGCTCGACCCGGAGGTCGTGGCCCGGCAGGTGGTCGACAGCCTCCGCAGGCTGCTCGACGTACGATCGGCCGTGCTCTATCGCCGCGAGCCGGCTTCGGGCGACCTCCGGGCCCTGGCGCTCTCGGGAGATGCGGACACGCTACCCGTACTGCCCCGGGGTACGGGCCTGGCTGGCCTGGCCGTGCGCGAGCAGCGCTCCCTGACCAGCGCCAATGTCGTCGTCGACCAGCGGCTCAGCTTCACGTCGGAAGCCCGGGAGGCCGTCGAGCAGGGCGCTCTGCGGGCTGGCCTCGCCGTCCCGCTCGTGACCGAGCACGCAGTGGTCGGGGCCCTGGCCGTCGCCGACGTCGAGGGCCGGGTGTTCTCGGAGGAGGAGCTGGCCCTGGCCCAGGCCTTCGCGGACCAGGCGGCGCTCGTTCTGGAGAACGCGCGGCTCTATGAGGAGACGCAGGAGCGACTGCGGCAGACCGAAACGCTCCTGGCCGTAGGCCGGGCCGTCGGGGCCACCCTGGACCTGACCGAGACCACGCGGCGGGTGGCTCGCGAGCTGGCCCGCGCGCTGGGCGCCGACACGGTAGGCGTATGGCTAGCCAGCGACGACGGGCAGAGCCTGCGGCCCCTGGCTGGCTATCATATCCCTCCGCACCTGCTCGAGGAGCTGCGTCGGTACATGATGCCGCTCCGGGGGCATGCCTTCGTGGAGGAGGCCTGGCGGGACCGCCGGGCCGTCTGGGCTTCCGAGGCCTCCTTGGACCCTCGCATCGACCGCGACATGATCGCGCGCTTTCCCTGCCGGACCCTGCTCTTCGTCCCCATGACGGTGGACACCTCGGCCACGGGCGGCCTCTTCGCGATCTGGTGGCAGCACCCGCGAGATCTCGGGGCCGAGGACCTGCGCCTGGCCGAGGGGATCGCCAACCAGGCGGCCATGGCCGCCCAGAACAGCCGCCTGTTCGCCCGCGAGCGGGCGGCGCAGCAGACGCTGCGTGTGCTGTTCGATGATGCCCCCCTGCCCATGTGTGTCTTCGCCAGCGACACGCTGGAGATCCTGGACGTCAACGCCGCGGCCGTGGCTCGCTACGGCTATTCGCGCGAGGAGTTCCTCCGGCTACGGGCCACGGATCTCCAACATACGGACGACGGGGGAAGCGCCGACCGCGTGCCCCGCTCGGGGCCGGCGCGCCACCTCACCCGGGGGCGCGCGGTCATCGAGGTCGAGGTGGTGGCCCATCCCGTCGTCTTCGGCGGACGGACGGCCCGCCTGGTGGCCGTCATCGACGTGACGGAGCGCAACCGGGCGGAGGTCGAGCGTCGACGCCTCGAGGAGCAGCTGCGACAGGCACAGAAGATGGAGGCGGTCGGCCGGCTGGCCGGAGGCGTGGCCCACGACTTCAACAATCTCCTGACGGTGGTACGGGGGCGGAGCCAGCTGCTGCTGCGCCGGCTCGGGCCGGACGACCCCCTGCGCCAGACGATCGAGACCATCGACCGCACGGCCGAGCAGGCGGTTGGCCTCACCAGCCGCCTGCTGACATTCAGCCGGCGTCAGACCGTGCAGCCCAGGGTGATCGAGCTCACTGCGGTGGTGGGCGGGGTGGAGACGATGCTCCGACGGGTCATCGGGGAGGACATCGAGCTCGTCATGACCCTCGATCCGGCCACCGGCTGGGTCAGGGCCGACCCCACGCAGATCGAGCAGGTCATCGTGAGCCTGGCCGTCAACGCGCGCGACGCCATGCCGCAGGGGGGCCGCCTCACCATCGAGACGACCACGAACGGGTCCCACGCCTGGATCTCGATCGCCGACACCGGCGTCGGCATGAGCCCCGAGGTGCAGGCGCGGCTCTTCGAGCCGTTCTTCACCACCAAGGAGCGCGGCCAGGGCACCGGCCTGGGCCTGGCCACCGCGTACGGGATCGTGAACCAGGCGGGCGGCCACATCGCTGTCGCCAGCGAGCCCGGCCGCGGCAGTGTGTTCACGGTATCGCTGCCCCGAGTGGAGGAGCATCCGCCGGCCCGGCCCCCCCGCCGGGCGTCCGCCGGGGCCCGCGGCACCGAGACCGTGCTGGTGGTCGAGGACGAGGAAGGGGTGCGCGCCCTTACCCACGAGATCCTTGTCGACCATGGCTACACCGTGCTCACCGCGGCGGGACCGAGCGAGGCCCTGGCGGTGGTGGCCCGGCATCGGGGTCCCATCGACCTCATCGTCACGGACGTGATCATGCCGGAGATGAGCGGGATCGATCTGGCGCACCGGATCCAGGCCGAGCGCGCCGGCATCCGGATCCTCTACATGTCGGGGTACGTCGAGCATCCCGCGCTCGATCAGGCCGCGCTCGATCCCGAGGCCGGGCTGCTCCTGAAGCCCTTCACCGCCGAGGCCCTGGCCGCCCAGGTCCGGGAGGCCCTGGGCGGCTGAGCCCCCACCGAACGGGTTGCAGCGGTCGCTGACCTGTGCCAGCATTTCGGCTCGTGCGAACCATCACCGTCGGCGCGGCCCAGCTCGGCCCCATCGCCCGCGCCGAGTCCCGGAGCGACGTGGTCAAGCGGCTGCTCGCCCACCTGCACGAAGCCAAGGCCCGGGGCTGCGATCTCGTCGTGTTCCCCGAGCTGGCGCTGACGACGTTCTTTCCCCGCTGGTACATGCCGGACCAGGCGGAGGTCGACCTGTTCTTCGAGCGCGAGATGCCCGGGCCCGAGACCCGCCCCCTCTTCGATGAGGCCCGGCGCCTCGGCCTGGGCTTCAGCCTGGGCTACGCGGAGCTGATCCACGAGCAGGGGGCGACCCGCCACTTCAACACGTCGATCCTCGTCGACCAGACCGGTCGGATCGTGGGCAAGTATCGCAAGATCCATCTGCCCGGCCACGCCGAGCACGAGC
>JBOHPM010000190.1:0-6286 GCA_050731715.1 Candidatus Rokuibacteriota bacterium | reverse complement strand
TCGCGGGGCCCGGCCCCGGGGTCCGTACCAGCGCGTCCACGAGGCGGTGGGGAAGCACTCGATGGCGGCAAGCCCGGTGGCGGTCAACCCCCGGTACAGCGCGAGCCCGTTCAGGATCCAGGCATAGTACGGACTCGTGTTCAGCCGGAGCCGGTCGGGCGTGTAGCGCAAACTGCAGATTCCGGCGCGGGCGAAGGCGCGCTCGCACGGCCGCGACCGCTCGCCGTCGGGCGCCGGCCGCAGCGGGCTGTCGACGGCGACCAGGTGCGGCCGCCACGAGGCCAGCCGGCGCACGGCCTCGCTGGCGCTGCGACAGCGCTCCGGCCCGGCGATCAGGCCGCGGGCGTCGATCATCGCCAGGTGAAACCCCTTGGCCGCTGCCCCCACGTCCACCCCGGCCCACCGTTGCCGGCCCCGGGTCATAGCCCCAGGTACGCCCGCTTGAGACGTTCGTCGCCGAGGAGATCCTGGGCGGGACCGGCCAGCACCAGGCGGCCGCTCTCGAGCACGCAGGCGCGGTGGGCGACGGTGAGGGCCTGGCGCACGTTCTGCTCGACTAGGAGCACGGTCACCCCGTCGGCGTTGATCGTGCGGACCGTTTCGAAGATCTGCCGGACCAGCAAGGGGGCCAGCCCGAGCGTCGGCTCGTCGAGCATGAGCAGGCGGGGCCGGGCCATCAGGGCCCGGCCGATGGCGCACATCTGCTGCTCGCCACCGGAGAGCGAGCCGGCTAGCTGATCGCGCCGCTCGGCCAGGATAGGGAACAGGCCGAAGACGTACTCCAGCGCGCGACCGCGCTCGGCCCGGGCCCGTTCGGCATGGGCGCCGAGCAGGAGATTCTCCATGACCGTCATGAAGGGGAACAGGCGGCGGCCCTCCGGGACCTGCACGATGCCGAGGTCTACCCGGCGATGAGCGGCCACGCGAGCCAGATCGTCCCCCCCGAAGAGCACGCGGCCACGCTGGGGTGACAGCAGCCCCGAGATCACCCGGATCGTGGTCGTCTTGCCGGCGGCGTTTGCGCCCACCAGCGCGACGATCTCCCGTTGGCGCACCTCCAGCGACACGCCGAAGAGGGCCTGCAGGTCGCCGTAGGACGCGTCGACGGCGTCAAGCGTGAGCAAGCACGAACTCCTCGCCGAGGTAGGCGTCGATCACCCGGCGGTCGCGGGCCACCTGCGCCGGCGGACCTTCGGCGATCAGCTCGCCGTGGTGCAGGACGGCGATGCGCTGGGCCAGGCGCATCATGGCCGCCATGATGTGCTCGATGACGACCAGCGTGAGCCCATCGGCGTGCAGGGTCCGGATGAGGTCGACCATGGCTGCCAGCTCCACGGGGTTGAGGCCGGCCATCACCTCGTCGAGTAGCAGCAGGCGGGGCCGGGTGGCCAGGGCCCGGGCGACCTCGAGCCGCTTGCGCAGCCCGATGGGCAGGGCCTTGGCCCGGGCCGTCGCGTAGACGGCGAGGCCACACGTCTCGACCACCCGCTCGGCGTCGGCCCGGGCGGCCCGCAGGCTCCGCACCTTCGTGAGCGAGCCGATCATGACGTTGTCGAGGACGGACAGGTTGCCGAAGGGCTTGACGATCTGGAACGTCCGCGTCAACCCGTGCTGGCAGATGACGTGGGGGGGCTCCGCGGTGATGTCCCGCGCCTCGAAGAGGACGCGCCCGGCGTCGGGCCGATAGTAGCCGGCGATGACGTTGAAGAGCGTCGTCTTGCCAGCCCCGTTGGGCCCGATGATGCCCAGGAGATCGCCGGCGGCCACCTCCAGCGTCACCTCTCGCACGGCGGTCAAGCCCCCGAAGCGCTTGGTGACTCCCTGCAGACGCAACATGGCGGATCAGGCCACGGCGCGGACGGTTCGGGTGCGCAGGCGAGAAGCTACTCCGGCCAGGCCTTCGGGGAGGAAGCGGACAGCCAGGATGAGGGCGCACCCGTAGAAGACGAGGTAGATGCCGGCGAAGCCGGTCTTGACGCCGGAGAACGTAGCGCGCAGGTAGGTTTCCAGGGTCGTGATGAGGATCGAGCCCAGGAAGGGACCGAGCGCCGTGCCGATCCCACCGATGATCGTGTTCAGCGCGAAGCGGATGGAGAGATCCACGGAGAAGACGTAGTTCGGCTCGACGAAGCCCACGTACTGCGCCCACAACGTCCCCACCACCGACGTCATGGCCGCGCTCAGCGTGACGGCGAAGACCTTGAGGCGGCGGCTGGGAATGCCGAGGGCCTGGGCGGCGTCCTCGTCCTCGCGGACGCCGGCGAGCTGGTAGCCGATCCGCGAGTGCTCGAGGTACCGCTGGATCACGTAGTAGAGGACCACCACGGCCAGGCCCAGGTACACCCAGGCCACGTGGCTGAGCCCCAGCGTCCAGAAGCCCGGCCGGAAGGGGACCGGGATGCCTTCGGAGCCGGAGGTGAAGCCGCGCCATCGGCTGGCCACGATCAGCAGCACCTGCGAGAACGCGATCGTCGACAGCGCGAAGTACGGGCCGCGGAGTCGGTTGGACAGGTAGCCGATGAGCGCGCCGGCGGCCAGGGACACGAGCACGCCGACCAGCAGGCCCAGCCACGGGCTCTGTTGCCAGCGCGTGGAGAGCAACGCCGCCGAGTAGGCGCCGATGCCAAAGAATGCCGAGTGGCCGAGCGAGACCTGGCCGGCGTATCCGCTGGCCACGTTCCAGGCCGCGGCCAGGGCACCCCAGAAGAGGATCAGCACGAGACTGTCCAGGAAGAACGCGTCGCGAACCAGCAGCGGCGTCAGCGCGGCCAGCCCGAACACGACCAGAGCCGCCGAGTGCCGGGCCAGGGCGCCGGCCATCAGGCGCCCAGCGTTTCGGCGCCGCGCTGACCGAAGAGGCCGGCCGGGCGGAACGTGAGGACGGCGATGAACAGCACGAAGTAGAGGATCTCTTTCCAGGCGGCGCCGAAGAGGTACGAGCCCGCCACCTCCACGCCGGCCACGATGAGGCTCCCCAGCAGGGCGCCGACCATGTCGCCCAGGCCGCCCAGGACGACGACCACGTAGGCCAGGAGGACGAACTGCAGGCCGGCGGTCGGATAGGCCGCATAGAGCGGGGCCACCAGCACGCCGGCGGCGCCCACGCACGCGATCCCGATGGCGAAGGTGAGGCGATAGACGCGATCGGTGTCGATGCCCATGAGGGTGGCCGCCTCGCCGTCCTGGGCGGTGGCCCGCAGGACGCGGCCGGCGTGCGTCCACTTCATGAAGGCGAACAGCGCGAGCGTGAGCGCCACCGAGGCCGCGAAGGCGACCAGCTGGGAGAGGTTGAACGCGGTGGCGCCGACGCGGATCACCGTGGAGGCGTGCCAGGGCCGGAGCACGTGGTAGTCCCCCGTCCACAGAACGAGGGCCAGATTCTGGAGCGCGGTGGAGAGCCCCACCGTCGTGAAGATCTGGACGTTGTGCGAGGCGTGGATGACGCCGCGCATGACGAGGGCGTAGGTCAACAGGCCGATCAGGAAGAAGAGAGGGATGGCCACCACGAGCATGAACCAGGGATCGATCGACCACAGGGTGAACGACCAGAAAGCCAGATACATGCCGAGCATCAGGAACTCGCCGTGGGCGAAGTTCACCACTCGCATGATGCCGAAGATGAGGGTGAGCCCCACGGCGATCAGGGCATAGATGCCGCCCAGCAAGGCCGTGGCGACGCCGAGCTGCGCGACGACGTCTATTTCCGCTCGCCCCAGGCGGGCAGCGGGATCCACTTGGCCCGCATGGTCGTGAACGCCTCCGGCCACACGGTGACGAGCTGGCCGTTCTGCCACTGCAGCATGTAGTGCTGGACGCGCTCGTTGGCGTTCTGCCCCTGCTCGCTGAACTTCACGCCCCAGCCGTTGATCATCGAGCCCACCGGGAGATCGAGCGACATGACCGCGGACCGGAACTTGTCGGGGTCGTCGCTCTGGGCCCGGTCGAGGACGAGCTTGAGGAGCCAGAGGCCCCCGCCGGCGAGCTGGTAGCCGCCGAACGGGTAGGAGCCCGTGCGCTTCTGCACGGCCTCGCGGAACTCGCGCTCGATCTTCTGGCCCTCCGGTCGCAGGGACTCCATCCGGAACCCGGGCCCGGGCTCCAGCAGCGCGAAGGGGCCGTTGGCCGCGTTGCCGTGGGCCTTGCCGAAGTCGGGCGACCCGTACCCGGTGGCCCCGGCGTGGACCAGGGCCTTGAACAGGAGGTTCTGCTCGCCGGCCTGCCGCCAGAACAGGATGGCGTCATTGTTGTAGGCCACGTGGTGGAGGATGTCGAGGTTGAGCTGCTTGAACTTCACGATGACCGGCGTGAAGTCATTGATCGTCCGGAAGTTGTAGTACTCCAGCCCCAGCTCCTGCATCCCGAACTCCCCCTTGGCCCGGACGCGTGCCGACTCGGTGACGCCCTGACCGTACGAAGAGTCTTCGGAGAGGAAGGCGATCTTGATCTGGTTGGGACGCAGGTTCAAGCGGGGCGCCAGGTGCTTGGCGATGAACTCGACGTTGTACCAGCCGAAGCCGGTGGCGTCGATCTCGGTGCGGAAGGCGGTCTTGAGGCCGCGCTTGGTGAAGCGCGGGTCCACGCAGGAGGTCTCCCAGTAAATGACGTTGTGGCGAGCCGCCGCCTCGCTGGCCGCGCCGCACAGCGTCGATGAGAACGTCCCCGTGATGATCTTCACGCCCTCGCGCGTGATCAGGCGGTTGGCTTCGCTGGCCGCCGCCGTGGGGTCGGGAGCGTCGGCCACGGTGAAGACGAGCTTCTTGCCCATCACTCCGCCCCGCTCGTTGATCAGATCCCGGACGATCTCGTAGCCCTCGAGATGGCGCTTGCCTTCACCGGCCAGCGGCCCGGTGAGGGGCTCCAGGAGCCCGATCTTGTACTCTCCGGACAGCGGCTGGGCCTGGATGCCGCTCGACAGCGCGGCCACGGCGATGAGAAGGACGCTGGCGACGAGGCTGACGGCACGATGGCGCATGGTGACCTCCCGGTGGCGAGCACAGGTGCTGGCGTCGCCTGCCTTCTAACACCGCGTCAGCGAAAGTGTCAAGGGAGCGCGTGCTAGACTCGCTCACGTGAGCGACGATCCTGGCCAGCGGCTGCTGGCGCCGCATACCATCCGCTTCTGCCCGCTCTGCGCCGCGCCGCTGGCGGTGGAGGCCGTGCCGCCCGATCAGCGTGAGCAGGCCGTGTGCCCGGCCTGTCGCTTCGTGTTCTACCTCAACCCCAAAGTAGTTGCCGGCGCCGTCCTCGAGCAGGACGGCCGCGTGCTCCTCACCCGCCGCGCGATCAACCCGGGGCGGGGCTTGTGGACCTTCCCGGGAGGCTTCGTCGATTTCGGCGAGACGGTGACGGATGCCGCGCTCCGCGAGACATTCGAGGAGACGGGGCTGCACGTCGAGCTCACCGGGCTGCTCAACGTGTACTCCTACCCCGGGTCCCCGGTGATCATCGTCTACCAGGCCCGGGTGACGGGCGGGACCCTGACGCCCTGTGCCGAAAACGATGTGCTGGAGTGGGTGAAGCTGTCCGACATCCCCTGGGAAGCCCTGGCCTTCCCGTCGACGCGAGACGCGCTGCGAGAGTGGGTGGGACTGCGCGGGGAGCGGCCGGGCTAGGCGGTCCGCGCCGGCAGGGTCAGCGTGGCCCGGCCGGTGACGACCCGTTCCCGTCGCTCGTTCTCGGCCCACACCTCCACCTCGACGAGGTGGAGACCGTCCGTGGCCGCTTTGCTCAGCACGCGGGCCCGGCACGTCACCGTGTCCTTGAGCCGGACCAGCGCGGTGAAGCGGACGCCCAGCTTTCGCACCGTTCCCGGGCCGGCCCAATCGGTAAGGGCCTGGGCCACGAAGCCCATTGAGAGCATGCCGTGAGCGAACACCCCGCTCATGCCGGCGGCCCGGGCAAACTCCTCGTCCTGGTGGATGGGGTTGAAGTCCCCGGAGGCCCCGGCGTAACGGGTGAGCTGGATCTGCTGGAGCGGACCCTTGACGAGCGGCGGACTCTCGGCGCCCACCGCCACCTGCTCGAAGTAGAGCTGGCCGTATTTCACAGCCGCACCACCGTCACCTGGCGCATGGTGGCCACGATGTCGTTGTTCCGATCGGTCACCGTCATCTCGCGCACCACGAAGCCCAGGGGCCCGCTGCGCCCGGGCTTCTCGTAGAGGTCGACCATGCGGGTTCGGCAGAGCAGGGTCTCGCCCGGCCGCAGGGGGCGGAACAGCTCGAACTCCTGCTCGCCATGCAGCACGCGGGAGATGTCGATGCCGAGATCGTGGAGCAGCGCCGCG
>JBOHPM010000189.1:0-6294 GCA_050731715.1 Candidatus Rokuibacteriota bacterium | reverse complement strand
AGATCTCGCCGACATCCTGGCAACCGGGGATGGACCGGACGTAGGTCACGAGCGCCATCCGCCGCAGGCGGTGGGGTCGGCGGCAGCCAAGCCGGTGGGCCACGACCGAGCCCCGACCATCGGCGCCGACCACGAGCCGGGCGCGCAGGGGCTGAGGGCGGCCGGCGGCGTCGACGAAGCTGACGCCGGCAATCTGCTGGCCCTCCCACAGCAGATCGGTGACCCGCGTCTGCTCGCGGAAGTCAACGGGCAGCGCCCGCAGACGATCCACCAGCACCGCGTCGAGCGTGGCCCGGCTCACGCCCAGGGCGCAGTCACGATAGGGCCGCCAGGGACCGATCGGACCGTAGGCGCCCTCGACCACCGTGCCGTCGGGCGCGGTAATGCGCATCCCCAGGAGCGGAGCGGCGCCCGCCGCATCCACCGCCTTGAGCACGCCGAGACGGTCGAGGACCCGGGCGGCCTCCGGGCTGAGATACTCGCCGCAGAGCTTGGGCCGGGGAAAACGGGCGCGGTCGAGCACCACGACCTCCAGGCCCCGCTCGGCGAGCAGGATGGCGGTAGCGGCGCCGGCCGGTCCCGCGCCCACGACGACGACGTCGGCGCGCGCCGTCATTCGGCCACGGCCACGAGCCGCCCCAGCCACGGGTAGCACCGCACATCGAAGCGGGGCAAGCCAGCCTGCGCGGCGAGCACGCGCAGCTCGTCCGGCGAATACGCCCGGCGGACCGAGAGGGGCCCGTCGTGACGGGCGAACCGATGGCGCGTGAAGAGCCGGGTGACGAGCCACACCATGGCCAGCGTCAGCCGGTTCCGCAGGAGATCGTTGATGACCACGCCCCGACGGGCCGTCGCCCGCATCTCGGCCAGGCTCCGGGCAGCGGCAGCGGGCTCGAGGTGATGGAGCAGGAGCGAAGCCGTCACGACGTCGGCCGCCCCGGGTCGAAAGGGCAGCGCGGTGGCGTCCGCGCGCACCACGACCACACCCGGTCGCGGCCGCCCGGGGCCGTCGCGGTCAACCACGATGACGGCCAGGCGGCGACCCTGCCGGCGGGCCCGCGCCACCAGCCGCCCGGCCAGGTCGCCCCGAGCGCCACCGATGTCCACGACGCACAGCCGCGTCCCGGGCGGCGTCGCCGCGATGAGTCCCTCGATAGCCCGCTCGCTGAGCCGGTAGCCGCCGAACCAGGTGTTGAGACGATGAATGTCGGCGAGCGACGCCTCGCGATCGGCCCCGGGCACGGCTCCGTCCAGGTATTCCAGCGTGCCGGTCGCGCGAGGCAACATCGTCTCACCAGCAGAGCAGGGCGCCTTCGGCGGCGAAGCCGGGGCCCAACCCGATCATGAGGCCCCAGTCGCCGGGCATCGGCGATTCGGCCCGTAGCGTCTGCTCGAGCACGAAGAGAATTGTGGCCGAGGACATGTTCCCGTACGCGCGCAGCACGGCCCGGGCGTGGGCCATCTCCGCGTCACCCAGGCCGAGCAGGCCGGCCGCCCGTTCGAGCACGCGACGGCCCGCCGAGTGCAGTACCCAGTGGCGGATGTCCTCCCGCTTGAGCCCCTGGGCGCTCACCAGCGCATGCGCCATTTCCTTGAGCATGGCCGGTCCAATCCGCCGCACGTCCTTGGAAAGGACCACGCGCGGACGCCCGCCCGGATACTCGAAGCCCATGGCATCGAGGTGCTCCGATCTGAACAGTGTGCGATGGGTCACGATCGCTGGCCCCGGACCGTCGACGGACAAGGCCACCGCGCCGGCGCCATCAGCAAAGATCGCGTGGGCGACCGCGGATTCCAGTCGATGGTCCAGGTAGTACGCGGCCGAGCACACCTCTACGGCGATCACCAGCGCCCGGTGGTCGGGAAAGGCCCGCAGGTGATTCCACGCCTGCTGCAGGGCCACCATCGCCGAGGCGCAGCCGGTGTCGCCGATGTGCGCGCGCTGGATATCGGACCGACAACCCAGCCGGGCGATCAGGTGGGCGTCCAGGCTCGGAGTCAGGCGCCCGGTGCACGTGGTGGTGACGAGGAAGTCGAGCTCGGCGGCGCTCCAGCCGGCCCGGACCAGTCCCTGCCGCGCCGCCGTCTCACCCAGCGCCAGCGCCCCTGAACAGAACCGGGCCTGCATGTCGTCCACGGTCTCGGCGGGATCAAAACGCGCGGGGTCGATACAGAGGTATCGGCTCTCGATGTCACTGCGTTCGAAGAAGCCGCGGCGCTGGGCGTCCCGGTAGCCGGCCAGCGCCAGCAGGTCGCCCTGGGTGAAGCGATACGGCGGCGAAGCCGTGGCCACCGCGGCCACCCGGGGATATCGAATCGGCGTCTCTCTCGGCATGGGCGTTCGCGTAAGATTGGGTCGACGAACCCGAGGATACTGCGAGGGCCCGCCTTATGCCACTGTTCAGCTTCGAGGGAAAGCGCCCCACGGTGCACCCGTCCGCGTTCATCGCGCCGACCGCCGTGCTGATCGGGGACGTGACCGTCGAGGAGAATGCGTCAGTGTGGTACAACGCCGTCATCCGCGCCGACTTCGGACCGGTGGTGATCCGGCGAGGCGCCAACGTCCAGGACTGCGCGGTCGTGCACGTGACGCCCATGCATGCGGTGGACATCGGGGCCGGCGCGACCATCGGCCACACCTGTGTCGTTCACGGCGCGGTGCTGGAGGACGAGGCCCTGGTCGGCAACGGAGCCACGGTGCTGGACGGTGCGCGCATCGGGGCGCGGGCCATGGTGGCGGCGGGAGCCCTGGTGACGCCGGGCACCGAGATTCCCCCCGGGACCCTGGCCCTGGGCACGCCGGCGCGAGTCAAGGGGCCGCTGGCCGGGACACCGGCCGAATTCTGGGTGCGCGCCAACCCCACCGGCTACCAGGCGTTGGCCCAGCGCCACAGGGCCGGCATCAGTCGGGTCGACGCATGACGCTGGCCCATCCCGAGCGACACTTCACCGGTAACCGGACCGTGCGCGACCTCGTGCTCGGCATGGCCGATGGGCTGACCGTGCCGTTCGCCCTGGCCGCCGGGCTCTCCGGCGCCATCGACACGACCTGGATCATCGTGGTGGCCGGGCTCGCCGAGGTCGGCGCCGGCGCCATCGCGATGGGGTTGGGCGGCTACCTGGCAGCCCGGAGCGACGCCGAGCACTACGAGAACGAGCGCCGGCGGGAGCAGCGCGAGGTCCGCGAAAAGCCCCAGGCCGAGGCCAGCGAGGTGTTCGAGGTGCTGGAAGGCTATGGCGTGAAGCCCGAGGCTGCAGCCCCGCTGGTCGAGGCCCTGCAGCGCAACCCGGAGGGCTGGGTCGACTTCATGATGAGGTTCGAGCTCGGCCTGGAGCGGCCGGATCCCCGCCGCGCGCTGCGCAGCGCCATCACCATCGGCGGGGCCTACGTCCTGGGGGGACTCATCCCGCTCTGGCCCTACATGCTGATCCCGCGCGCGATCACGGCGCTGACGGTCTCGTCGGCGGTCACGATCGTCGCCCTGCTGGCGTTCGGCTACGTGAAGGGGCGCTTCACCGGCGCGCCGCCCCTGCGCAGCGCGCTGCAGACGGCGCTCATCGGCGGGCTCGCCGCCGGCGTGGCGTTCCTCATCGCCCAGGCCATCACCTGAGGCGGGTCGCGGCGCGTTCGGCGCCGTCGGAACGCTCTATCCGACTCGAGTGGCGATCTGTTCGTCGGAGAGCAGCGAGAAGATGCGCCGCAGCAGCGTCTCGTGGTCGGCGATGTTGTGGGGGAACAGGCGGAGCTGCGTGAGCGTGACCAGGTCGACCGTGCGCAGCCCCTCCAGCCCGGCCGGGGCCATGGCCTGAAAGCACGAGCGCCCGGGCGCGGGATGATCGGTGATCAGGATGAGCAGGAGCGTCGGACACCGCCGCCGGGCGATCGCGAACAACGAGGAGTCGCGGCGCTGGTTCTCCAGTGTGATGAACGCCTCGATGAACGGCTTGTAGGCGACGCCCATGGGCACGTCCCGTTCCACGCCGCTGGCGTCGGGCACGTTGATGCTCAGGCGCGGGACGATGTCGTCGCGCACGAAGCGAAACCGGGCGCGCTCCGGGAATAGTGTGTTCACCCGATAGCGGGCCCGGCGGAAGATCGATTCCACCAGGGCCATCGCGATCCGGTCCTTGGCTTCGGTGACGTCCACGTCCTGAGAGAGAGGCAAGAGGGGGGCCAGGGCTGGGGGCGAACCGCCTTCGTCCTTTCAGGTAGTTGGGCAGCGGATTGTCGACGACCAGGTGTCAGCCTGGCAGGCCACGATCGCCCGCCGACAGGGTTGTCAGCGACCCTGAAAACGCGGGGTCCGTTTCTCCTTGAATGCCGCCACGCCCTCGGCATGATCAATTGTTTGCCGCACGACGGCCATGTGGGACGAGACCAGATCGAGGTGTGTGCGCAGATCGAGACGGAGGCTCTGGTAGACGAGGCGTTTGATCATCCGGATCGGGATCTGGGGCCCGTCGGCGATCTGCCGCGCCAGCGCGTAGGTGGCTTCCTGAAGCTGCGCGCCGGGCACGACGCGGTTGACGATCCCCAGGCGCAGCGCCTCGGGGGCCTCTACGAAGTCCGCCGTCCACAGGAGCTCGAGGGCCTTGGCCGGTCCCACCAAGCGAGGCAGAAAGTACGTGTCGCCGTCGCCGGGCACGAGCCCCACTTTCACGTAACCCGTCGAGAAACGCGCGTCCTGGGAGGCCACCCGCACGTCGCACATCAGGCACATGCCCATGCCCGCACCGACGGCCAGACCGTTCACCATGGCGATGACCGGCTTGTCCATCGCCTCCAGCGTCCGGGGCACGCGGTGGATGTTCTCCCAGAGCTGGTTCTTGTGCTCCAGCGGCGTGGGCGCGCCCTGGCCCATACGTCCTACGTCGCCGCCGGCGCAGAAGGCGCGGCCGGCCCCGGTGACCACGACGACGTTGACCGCGTCATCGGCCTGCGCGTCGCCCAGCGAGCGGGCCCAGGCCTCGATCATGGGGCCAGTGAAGGCGTTGAGCTTGTCGGGCCGATTCAGCGTGATGGTGGCGATATGATCCTTGACCTCATAGAGCAGATCGTTCATGCGCGCCTCCGCGCCGCTCAGTCCTTGGGCAGCCCGAGCACGCGCTCACTGAGGATATTTCTCAGAATCTCGGAGGTGCCGGCTCGAATCCCGCTGGCCTGCGCCAGCAGGGCGTAGAACTCCCACTGTCCGTCGTCGCGCGCCCACGGGGGGCCGGAGGCGAGCTGCGAGAAGGGCCCGAGCACCTCGGTGGCCACCTGGGCCAGCTCCTGGTCCATCTGGCTCCAGAAGAGCTTGGCCGTCGAGCCTTCTGGTCCCGGCTGACCCCCTGTGAGAATCTTGGTCAGGCTGCGGTAGGCGTTCAGCTGCAGCGCCTGTTCTCCGATCCAGAGGCCGGCGACCTTCTGGCGGACCGTCCGCTCGGCCCCTCGGCCTTGCTCCTGGACGAGGCGGACGAGCCGCTGGACGGCATTGCGAAGCGCGATGTGCCGGATAAAGGTGAGCAGATCGCGCTCGTAGGCCAGCGTGGTGATGGCGACGGCCCAGCCCTCGTTGATCCGGCCGACCAGGTTGGCGGCCGGAACCCGCACGGCGTCAAAGAACACCTCGTTGAACTCGGCTTCCCCCGTCATCTGGCGCAGCGGCCGCACGGTGATGCCCGACGATCGCATGTCCACCAGCAGGAAGCTGATTCCCTTGTGCCGGGCTTCCTGCGGGTCGGTCCGCACCAGGAGAAAGCACCAGTCAGCGACGTGCGCCATGCTCGTCCAGACCTTCTGGCCGGTGACGACGAACGCATCACCGTCGGGCACCGCCCGCGTCCGGAGATTGGCCAGATCAGATCCCGAGTTGGGCTCGGAGAATCCCTGGCACCACAGGTCGTCGGCCGTGAGGATTCCGGGCAGGAATCGCCGCTGCTGGGCCGAGGTCCCGTACTTCATCAGCGTGGGGCCGAGCATCGAGAGCCCACCGCGATTGACAGGCTGGGGGGACTCGGCGCGCGCCATCTCCTGGTACAGGATGATCTGCTCGATGAGCGTGGCCCCACGACCACCGAACTCACGTGGCCAGTCGATGCCGACATAGCCGGCCTCGTACATCGTCTTCTGCCAGGCGCGCAGCTTGCGGACTTCCTCCCGATCGGCGCGGGAGGCGGCGAAGCTTCGTCCGCGCAGGTCGTCGGGAAGGGTCCGCTCTAGCCACTGTCGGACCTCTTTGCGGAACGCCTCCTGCTCCGGCGTGAAATCGAAGTCCATTCCGACCTACCTCGCGTTGTCGATCATCCCTCGCA
>JBOHPM010000188.1:0-6311 GCA_050731715.1 Candidatus Rokuibacteriota bacterium | reverse complement strand
GTTCCTCTTCACGCTGCCGCTGGCCGAGACACCGCCCGCGTCCGTCCCCGCCAGTGCCTGAGCCCGCGGTCGTCCTCATCGAGGACGAGCCCCAGATTCGCCGGTTCTTGCGCGCCACGCTGGCCAGTCAGGGCTACCGGCTGTTCGAAGCCACCACGGGCGCCGACGGCCTGGTGGAGGTTGCCTCGCGGCTCCCCGACGTCATCGTCGTCGATCTCGGCCTGCCGGACATGGACGGGCTCGTGGTGATCCGGCGCCTGCGGGAGTGGACGGCCGTCCCCATCATCGTGCTGTCGGCCCGGGGCCAGGAGCAGGACAAGGTCGCGGCCCTCGACGCCGGCGCCGACGATTATGTCAGCAAGCCGTTCGGAGCGAGCGAGCTCATGGCCCGCATCAGAGTGGCGCTCCGCCACACCGCCGGCGCCTTCCACGAGGGCGGCGAGGCGACGTTCAAGGTGGGCGACCTCCAGGTCGACTTCGTGCGCCGCCAGGTCGTGCTGGCGAGCCGGGAGATTCGTTTGACGCCGATCGAGTACAAGCTGCTGACCACGCTGGCCCGGCACGCGGGCAAGGTGGTGACGCATCAACAGTTACTGCGCGAGGTGTGGGGACCCTCCCACACCGACCAATCCCACTATGTCCGCGTCTACATGGCCCACCTGCGCCACAAGCTCGAAGCCGAGCCGGCCCGGCCCCGCTATCTGCTCACCGAGCCCGGCGTGGGATATCGGCTGGCCGGAGAGTGAGCGGCGTGCTCAACGGGTCCAGCGCACGACGCCGGTGATGCCGTCGACGGCCACCGTCGACCCCTCGGGAATCCGCCGCGTCGCCCCGCGCGCGCCGAGCACCGCCGGGATGCCGCGCTCGCGGGCCAGCGCGGCCAGATGCGAGGTGCTGCCGCCGAGCTCGGCCACCACGCCGGCCGCGCGCGACAGCACGGCGGCGAGGGCCGGGCCGCCCACCTGGGTGACGACGATGCTGCCCATCACCACCCGGTCGAGGTCCCGCTCGTCCAGGACGAGGCACGCCGGACCGGTGCCCCAGCCCAGCCCTGCCGGCTGACCGGTCAGCGCGGGATGGCGGCTCCAGCCGGCATCGACGTCGGCGCGGGGCTGCAGGCGTAACGGACGCGACTGTAATATCCAGAAGTCCTGCCCGTCCTTCGCCCACTCGATCTCGACGGCCGAGCCCAGCTCGGCTTCGGCGGCGAGGACCAGCCGGGCCAGGTGAGCGGCCTCGGCCTCGGTCAGGCACGGCGCTTCGACCCGCTCGCGCTCGACGGCGCGCCAGCGCGGCCCGGCACCCGCCGCCATGACCAGGTGCTCCTTGCGGCCCGGCTCCACGGCCTGCAGCGAGGCGTCGCGTCCCAGCAGATAGCGGTCGGGGATGACATCGCCCTGGGCGATGGCCGAGCCGAGGCCCCACGTCCCCGTCAGCACGATCTGATCGTCGGGCGTGAGGCTGAACGCGCCGCCGGCGGCCTCGGCGTCGACCATCGTCTGGATCAGGACCGGCATGGCGGACTGCGCGGGGTCGACGTCGTAGGCCTGCATGTAGCGGAGCGCGCGCGTGGACCACAGCGACGCCCAGCAGGCGCGTACCGCGGTGACGAGGTCGGCCAGCGCGGCGATTCCGAGAAAGGTCTCGAACTGGCCGGCGAACGACGCGGACGCCGTGTCCTCGCAGAGCGCCGACGAGCGGACGGCCAGCTGGCCGCTCCCCTCCGCCAATCCACGGCCGGCGGCTTCGAGCGCCGACGCCACCGCCGGGTCCAGCTCCGCGCGGGCGAGGCCGAGCCTGACGCCCAGCGCGAGCCGTCGGGCCTGGAACGGATCGGCGCCGGCGACCTGTCGTGCAGTCTCGGCGAGCCCGGCCCGGACGAGCTGGCGGCAGTAGGCTTCGCCGGTGAGACAGAGGCCGTCGGGCACGGGCAGGCCCGCGCGGTGGAGCCGGGCCAGCGTCGCCACCTTCGCGCCGACCCGTTCGGCGGTCGCCGCTTCGGCATCGGTGAGGGCGACGACGAGATCGTCGCGCTCAGGCATCCGGGACGATGACGATCCGGAGCATGCGGGCGGGATCACGCTCGTATTCCTCGAAGGCGCTGGCCACGCGGGGCAGCGGGTAGCGCGCGGTGACGAAGCCGTCGAGGTCGATGGCCCCGCTGGCGACCAGGCGAATGGAGGGCGCGAAGTCCGCGGCGGTGAGGCCGCGCGAGCCGTAGATCGTGAGCTCCTTGAAGTAGAAGGGAAACGTGGTGAGCCCCTCGACGGGATCGTGCCCGATGCCGTAGATGAGCAGCTTGCCACCGGGCCGCAGCATGTCCACCGCGGGACGGACGAGGGACGCGATGCCTGTCGACTCGATGACGACGTCGGCGCCCACGCCCTGCGTGATGCCGAGCACCTCGGCCACCGCGTCCTGCCCGTCCCCCCGCACGATGTGCGTGGCGCCCCAGCGCCGGGCCAGGTCCAGCTTCCACGGGCTGCGAGAGACCGCCACCAGCGGGCTCGCCCCGGACAACCTGGCGAGCTGCGTGTGCAGCAGCCCCGTCGCCCCCTGCCCCAGCACCACCACCGTATCGCCGGGCGAGATGCCCACCCGCTCCTGGCTGTGGCGTACCGTCGCCAGGGTCTCGATGAGCGTGGCCGCCTCCAGCGAGAGATCGTCGGGCAGCAGGTGCAGGTAGCGTTCGGGCAGGACGACGTGCTCGGCCAGCGAGCCCTCGACCTCGCGGCCGAACAGGCCGGCCCGCCGGCAGAGATTGGGCCGCCCGCGCTCGCACGAGTCACACGTCCCGCACGTGATGATCGGGTCGATGATGACGCGCTGGCCGACCGCCACCCGGCTCGTGTCCGGGCCGACGGATTCGACGATCCCCGTCGACTCGTGGCCGACCACCACCGGGTAGCGCACGCCCGGGTGCTGGCCCGTGAAGATGGCCAGATCGGTGTGACAGACGGCGGTGGCCAGCGTCCTCACGACCGCTTCCCCACGCCCGGGGGTCGGCGTGGGACGTTCCTCGAACGCGAAGCGCCGAGGGGCCGTCAGGACTGCCGCTCGCGTCATGGCCGCGTCAATCGACGAACGTGATTTCCTCGACGGGGAAGTTGGAGATGATCTCGGTGCGATCCTGGTGCACGATCAGCATCTCCTCGATGCGCACGCCGAACTCGTAGCGCTTGCCGTGCTGGGTCTCCAGGGCGAAGACCATGCCCGGCTCGATCTTCAGCGGGTGATCCAGCGACCAGATGCGCGAGATCACCGGCGGGTCGTACTGGGCCAGGCCCAGGCCGTGGCCCCACAGGTTGGCGGCCGCCTGGTCCTCCTCGTCGTAGCCCCACGCTTCCTTGGCCGAGGGCCACTTGAGCGCGATGTCCCGGGTGGTCACGCCCGGCCGCACGGCGTTGATGGAGTCGTAGAGCCACTTGAGCCCGGTGGCGTAGTAGTCCTTCATCTCCTGGGTCGGCTTCTTGCCCACACAGTAGGTGCGGTAGTAGCACGACTTGTAGCCGTTCCAGGTGAGGGCGGCCAGGTCCATGAAGACGATCTCGCCCGGCTTGATGATGCGGTCGGAGAAGTTGCGCCAGTTGGGCCAGGTGTTTGGCCCCGAGGAGACGATGACGTCCTCCACATCCTCCATGCCGGGGATGGCGTAGAGGTACTCCATGATGTGCGCGGTCACCTGGTTCTCGGTGAGGCCGGGCTTGAGGAACTTCATGGTCTCCCAGTGGGCGGCATCCCCGATGGCGCCCACGATGCGCATGCACTCCTGCTCGTCCTCGTTCTTGATGGCCCGGGCCTCCATCATGGGCGACATGCCGTCGGCCCACTTGAGCTTGGCATCCTGGAAGGCCTGCAGCATGTTGATGTCGATGAAGTCCACGCCCAGCGTCTGGTCGGCCACGCCGTAGCGCCGCATTTCCTTCACGATGGCGTCGGTGAATTTCTTGACCTGCTGCTTGGAGGCCGGCCCGGCCGCGCCCTTGATCCAGGCGTAGGAGTACCGAATGTTCTCCTGCGGGATCCAGGGGGCATGGCGCTGGATCTGGAAGCCGATGTCGCCCTGTTCGAAGAGCACGGGCGGTCCGTCGCCGCAGAGCAGCGCGTAGCGCAGCCCAGGCTTGAGACGGTTCCAGCCCGGCGTCAGCGTGCTGGTCACGTAGCGGACGTTCTCGTCGTACATGAGGACCATGGCGCCCAGCCCGTGGGCCTTCATCCGCTCGCGCGCCCGCTCCAGCCGGTACTTCCGGAGGCGGTCCCAGTTGATGCGCTGCTGCCAGTCAACGCCGACGGTGCCGAAGTTCGCCATGCAGGTCCTCCGCTCGCACGCTGGGGTTCCGACCGGGGTCGAAGCGCGGGCGATTTAAGCACACAACACCGGTCCCCGGCAATGCCGTAGAATCGGAACGGGAGGACTTCATGAGCGCTGCGCGATCCGCAAAACACATTGGCCTGGCCATCGTGGGCGCGGGCCGGATCGGCCTCATCCGGGGCGAGATCGCCGCCCGCCATCCCAGCGTGGGCTGGATCGGCATCGCCGAGACGCGGGCCGATCACGGCAAGCAGGTGGCCGAGCGGATCGGCGCCGAGTTCGTCACCACCGACTTCCGCGAGCTGCTGCGGCGTCCCGAGGTGACGGCCGCGGTCATCGCCACCGACGAGCACCTGCACGTGGACCCCATCCTGGCCGGTGTCGAGCGGGGCCTGAGCCTCATGATCGAGAAGCCGCTGGCCACCGAGCTGGCCGACTCCGCCCGCGTGCTGGCGGCCATCGAGCGCTCCGGCATCGACGCCGTGGTGGGCTACACGCAACGCTTCCGGCAGCGCTTCCTGGTGGCCAAGGAGAAGGTGCGCACGGGTCAGCTCGGCGACGTCACCCTCGTCACCTCCCGGGCCTTCATGAATCGCCTCGTGGCCCTCGACAACTACCGGCGCACGGACCGGCCGGAGACGATCTCGCCCATGGTCATCTCGGGCACGCATGCGCTGGACGTCGTGATGTGGCTGATGGAGGGCAAGACCCCCGTGGAGGCCTACGCCCGCTCGATCGACCGCGTGCTGGGCCCCACCCATCGGGGGATCGACGCCACCGCCGGCCTCATCACCATGAGCGACGGAGCGCTCTACCACCTGAACATCTCGTGGGCCCTGCCCGTCGTGTGGCCGGGCTCGGTGTACAGCCTGGAGATCGGGATCGTGGGCACGGAGGGCGTGCTCACCATCGACGACACCCACCGCGACGTCGTCATGGCCACGACCCTGCCCCAGCAGGCCGGGTACACTCCAGAAACCACGCGCAACGTGGACTTCCTCGAGAGCTACCCGCCCGGCAACATCGCGCTCGGCGAGCTGTGGGGACCCATGCGCGAGGAAACCGCGTCCTGGCTGTCCCGCCTGGCCCTCGGCCATCCCACCCCGCACGCCACCGCCGCCGAGGCCCACAACCGCCTCATGCTCACCAAGGCCCTCGACCTCTCGGCCCGTCGGCGGCGACCGGTCGCGCTGCCCATCACGCCCCAGGACGAGAAGGCCTGAGCCGGTGGCCAGCCGCGCCCGGGTCGTCCTCACCGACTACGTCTGGGAATCGCTGGACGTCGAGAAGAAGACGCTGGAGGGCCTGGCCGACCTGGTGGCCCTGCAGACCAAGCAGCCCGACGAGTTCCTCCCCCACGCGGAGGACTGTGACGCTCTGCTGAACACCTACGCCGGCCCCATCACCGCCCAGGTCATGGGCCGGATGCCACGATGCAAGATCATCGCCCGCTACGGCATCGGCGTGGACACCATCGACCTGGCGGCCGCGACGGCGGCGGGCATCATCGTCACCAACAATCCGACCTACTGCATCGAGGAGGTCGCCGAGCACACGCTCGCGCTGCTCCTCGCCTGCGCCCGCAAGGTGCCGTTCTACGAGCGCCTCGTGCGGGCGGGCCGCTGGGAGGTCCCGCCGGGCAAGCCCCTGTTCCGGGTGGCCGGGCGCACGCTGGGCCTGGTCGGCTTCGGCAACATCGCCCGCGCGGTGGCTGTGCGGGCGGCCGCCTTCGGGATGCGGGTCCTCTACTACGATCCCTTCGTGGCGGCCGGGCAGTTCTCGGCCCCGGGCGACAAGCGCGGGCTGGCCGAGGTGCTGCGGGAGGCGGACTTCGTCTCCGTCCATCCGCCCCTCGTTTCCGAGACCCGGGGGATGCTCGGCGATGACGCCTTCGCGCAGATGAAGCGGACGGCCTTCCTCATCAACTGCTCGCGGGGTCCCATCGTCGACACCGCGGCCCTGGTGCGCGCCCTGGACGCGGGACGAATCGCCGGCTGCG
>JBOHPM010000187.1:0-6311 GCA_050731715.1 Candidatus Rokuibacteriota bacterium | reverse complement strand
CCATCGTCGCCGCGCTGCTCTTTCGCTGGCGGACGGGGAAGGGACAGCAGCTCTCGTGCGCGATCCACGAGGCGGTGGCGAAATCCACCGAGGTCGATCTCATGTCGTGGGTGATGCGACGGGTGCTCGTGCTGCGCCAGACCTGTCGGCACGCGCGTGAGACGGTCTCGCCGCACCCCTCCATCGTCCACACGAAGGACGGGCGCTGGGTGATGGCCAACCTGGGCACGCGCCCGGGCGAAGCGGCGGCGCTCGTCGGCCTGCTCGAGCGCTACGGTATGGAGGCCGGCCTCGACACCGAGCAGGGCGTCGTCGGTCACGGCAGCCGGTTCGTGCCGGGCACCGCGCCCGTCACAGGCAAGCGCGACCACGCCATGGAGGCCGTGCAGCGCTTCGTGCGGGCCTTCACCTACGAGAGCGTGCCCTGGCGGGAAGCCCAGGAGGCCGGCATGCTCTGGGCGCCGCTGCGCAAGCCGCACGAGAACGCCGCCGACCCGCACTGGCTCGCGCGCCGGAGCTGCACGGACGTCGAGCACCCCGAGCTCGGCCGGTCCTTCCGCTACGCCACCAGCAAATGGCTGGCCACGGGCACGTCCTGGTCGGTCGGCCGTCGCGCGCCGTTGCTGAACGAGGATGCGAAGAGCGTGGTGCTGCCGCGTGAGCGCGATCTGCTGGTGGTCGATGCTTCTGCGCGTATGCCGGTCGAGGAGGGACGCTCGCCACACGGCAAACCGTTCCCCCTGCATAACATCCGCATCCTGGACTTCACGTGGTTCCTGGCCTCGGCCGGGGGCACGCGGTTCCTGAGCGCCTTCGGCGCCGAGAGCATCAAGGTCGAGCTGAAGAGCCACCCGGACACCCGCATGGCCGCGATGGCGCCGGTCGGCGGTCGTGCCGCCCGCGAGCGGGCCACGGGTCCGCTGCCGGGCGTCACCGACCCGGACATGGGCGGGCAGTTCAACAACAAGAACCCGGGCAAGCGAGGGATCTCGCTGAACGTCAGGCATCCGAAAGGCCTGGAGATCGCGCGCCGGCTCGTGGCGATGTCGGACGTCGTCGCCGAGGGCTTCTCGCCGGGAGTCCTCGAGAGTTGGGGCCTGGGCTACGACGCCCTTCGCGCCATGAAGCCGGGCATCATCTACGTCCAGCAGTCGGGCATGGGGGCGAGAGGCACCTACGGCCGCTTTCGCACCGTCGGTCCGATCGCCAATTCGTTTTCCGGGTTGTCGGAGATGTCCGGGCTCCCCGAGCCGGCGATGCCGGCCGGGTGGGGCTACTCCTACCTGGACTGGATGGGCGCCTACAGCTTCGCCCTGGCGATCCTCACCGCGCTGTTCCATCGAGCGCGCACGGGCGAAGGGCAGTGGGTCGATGCCTCGCAGGCCGAGGTCGGGCTCTTCATCAGCGGCACCACCATCCTGGACTGGTCGGCCAACGGGCGTATCTGGTCACGCTACGGCAACCGCTCACCCTACAAGCCCGCGGCGCCCCACAACGTCTACCGCTGTGCCGGGGACGATCGGTGGCTCACCATCGCCTGCTTCACGGACGCCGAATGGCGCGCGCTGACCGAGGTCGCGGGACATCCGGAGTGGGCGAACGACGCTCGCTTCAAGGATCTCGCGGGGCGGCTCCAGCACCAGGACGCCCTCGATGCTCTCGTGGGCGGCTGGACGCAGTCGCGCGATGCCTACGAGACGATGCTGGCCCTGCAGGGCGCCGGCGTGCCGGCCGGCGTGTGCCAGACCGCGGCGGACCGGTGCGACCGCGACCCGCAGCTGGCGGCGCTCTCCTGGCTGACCGAGGTAACGGGCACGAAGATCGGCCGCTGGCCGATCGCCGAGGTGCCGGTCAAGATGAGCGAGAGCCCGGCCCACATCGGCGGACGCATCGACCGCGGCGCGCCCTGCTACGGCGAGGACAACAACTACGTATACGGCGAGTTGCTGGGGATGTCCTCGCAGGAGATCAAGGCCCTGGCCGACGAGGGTGTAATCTGACTCCTCGATCCTCGGACAGGACCGTCGCGTCCGGGAACCGGGCCAGGAGCACGTCGAGCAGAAGAGCGCGCAGCACCGGCCGCAGACGCTCGGCCACGGCCGGCTCCGGTCCGAGGGAGCCCCGGGAGGCATCGCGCCACAGGCCGTGCAGCTCCCCGCGCCGGAGCGGCCACTGCGCGTCCACGTCGGCGGCCCAGTGCGCAGGGAAGTCCACGTCGGCGTAGTCGCCGCGACCGCGGCCATGGTGGGCGACGAGGAGGTAGCGCAGGACGGCCTCGCGGGCCAGGCGATCGAGTGCGGCCGGCTGGAACTGGACGCCCGACTCCCCACCGGTGGCGAGCTGATAGGCGCCGCCGAACGCGTAGCCGCCGAGCGCGCCGAGCATCGCCCCCACGATGGCGCCGCCGCCGAGCGAGAGCCCGCCGGTCAGCACGTCAGCGCCCAGACCCGTCAAGAGTCCGCTGACCGCCCCGCCGGCGATCGCCCCCGTCGTGGGATTGATCGCCTCGTGACCCTCGACGGTCGCGTCCTCGAGACGGCGCTCGACCTGTACCTGGCTCTCCCCCGAGAGCTGATGGAGCTCGATGAGCCGATCCATCAGCTGGCGGGTCGCGGCCTGCACTCGGTCGAAGAGCGCTCCCATGGCGTGCTCGCGGTCAACCGAGGACAGCGCGCGGAGATCGGCGAGCCGCCCGCGAATCCAGGTGGCGCCCGGGCCCGCCGGGGGTCCGATCGGCTCGCGATCGACCGCGATCGCCGCGAGATAGTCGGCTAGCGCGTCCACCGCGGCGTCGAAGACGCGCAGGTTGCGATCGTTCCAGGCGCGCAGCAGACGCACCATCGCGGTCCGCTTGTCGCCGTCGAGCAGGTCCACCACGCGCTCGAGGACCAGGCTCTCCTCTACCCAGGCCCGGCTGAACGCGTCGAGCGAGAGCACACCGCGGACGACCCCGAACGACGCGAGGCTGCTTCGCCACTGCTCCACTGTTCGCCCGGCGGTCGCCGCGCCGATCTGATTCAGCAAGACGAGGACCGGGCGAGCCATCCAGGCCAGCAGCTCGAGCTCGTGCCGCATGTAGCCCGCCTGCCCGGGATCCTCGGTCGCGTTCACCAGATACAGGACCACGTCGGCCTCGTCGCGGACGTTGCGCACGGCTTCCTGGCTGCACCACAGCGGGCGGTCGAGGACGCGGTCCCAGACCTGGTGCAAGAACCAGCCGATGGGGTCGCCCTCGCGGCGGAGTCGTGTCATCAGCCGCGCGGTGTCCCCGAACCCCGGCGTGTCCCAGAGCAGCAGGCGCGCATCGTCGGCCTCGATGAGCAGATTCGCCTCGGCGATCGTGGTGACGTGGGGCTCGTCTCTCACCTCGCCGATCTCACGCCGGAGCAGGGTGCGGGCGAGCGTGGTCTTGCCGACGTTGGTGTGCGACACGAGACTCAGGGTGACCGTCTGCATCGCGCTAGTCGAGCTCCATCGCCGTCAGCTGGAGATCACGGAGCAGGCGGTCCCAGGTGCGGCGCCGCTCGCGCACCCGGTCCGCCGACCCGGCCGCCTGCCTGAACGTCGTCGACTCGAGGACGATGATCAGTGTCCAGCCGGCGCCGTCGAGCCGTTCGGCCAGGCGCCCGAGGAACTCGCCGTGCACCTGGGTCTCCGGTGTCTGGGCCAAGGGGAACACCACGACGAGCAGGCCCGACCCCGAAGGCGCCTCGGGCACGGTGACGCGCTCGGGCCCGTCGCCGTAGTCGAGGTGGGCGTCGTCGCGGATCACGGCCCGCGCCCCGGCGTGCTCCTGGAGCCTGCTGTGCAGGCGCTCGCGCAGCGCGGTGTCCGGAGCGCAGCTGTAGTAGACGACGTGCACGAGCGTGGCCGCGCCGCGACCGCTGTGCAGAGCGCGCCGGGCGTAGGCGGTGTCGACGTGAACCGGCAACCAGCGCGATAGCCGAGCGGCGGTCAGCGCGTCGACGCCGGCCAGCGCGGCCCGCGGGATCAGGACGAACAGGCCGAGGGTCGTCGCCCACAGGTGGATCCAGGGGGCGGCGCTTCCCTCTCCGGCAGGGCCGCGTAGCGGCGCGACGTCCGGCACCGGCTCGCCCAGCACGCGCGTGGCCGGTCCGAGCACGACGTCGAGGTACCGCTGCACTGCCGTGGTGTCGAGCCAGGTGCTCTCCCAGGTTGCCCGGTACTCGAAGGCGATCCCCGACACGTACATACCGATCACCGCGCCGGCCGCCATGGCGACGGCGGCGAGGTGAAGCACCACCCGCAACCGCGCGGCGATCAGTGCCGCCGCGGTCGGCAGCCAGAGCAGCTGGAAGCGCCGGACGGCGTCGGTCACGATGGCCGATCGGGCCGTCACCCCCAGTCGGCGGGCGAGGACGGCCAGCCGTACGTCCGCGAGCCAGCGCCCGAGCCACGCCAGACGACTGAGCGCGGGGTCGGCGCCGCGCAGGCGCGCCACGATGCGTCCGAGGGCGCGGGCGACCACGGCGGCGTAGATGACCACGTTCCAGGCCAGGATGCCGGCGAGCGGAAAGGCCAGCACACTGACGTGGCGTTCGGGACCGAGCACGTTCGTCAGCGCGCCGGCGACGGCGGCCACCGCGATCGTCGCGAGGACCAGGGTTCCAGGCCAGCGCGGTGGGTCCAGCACACGCGCGAGCGCCGGCGCTTCCCGCAACGCGTCGTCCCGCAACAGAGCGGCACGCGTGCGGAGACGGCCCTGATCGTCAGCCGACCGGGACGGCGCGTCGAACGCACGACGGGTCGCCGCCGCGCGCGCCCGCGTCGACAGCAGCACGCCGTCCTCGTCGGTCTCCTCGAGGGCCTGGATCAACAGCAGCGTCCGGGCCTCGCGCTCGCTGAGCCGAATCCGCGCTCCCTGCTCCACCGACCGTCAGATCGGCAGCGTCCCGCGCGTCCGGGTGGGCAGCCGGTAGACGCTCGTGCGGGCCGTGACGTAGAGGACGGTGCCGTCCTCGCCCCAGCCGAGGTTCGCCGGCAATTCCGGCAAGATGATCCGCCCCAGGAGTTTGCCGTCCGCCCGGCAGACCCAGATGCCACCGGGGCCGGTGCAAAACACATGGCCCTGTACGTCCACTTTGAGCCCATCGGGCACGCCGGGATCGGGTGAGGATGCCATGTCGAGAAGGATGCGGCTGGCGGTCAGGGCGCCGTCCGGTCGCACGTCGAGCGCCCGGATGTGCTTGTGGGCTGAGTCGTCGATGTACAGCACCGACTCGTCGGGCGAGAAGGCCAGACCGTTGGGCAGCGCAAAGTCGTCCGCCACCAGGTGGAGCGCCCCATCAGGCGCCAGGCGATACACGCCCTGGCCGGGTTGCTCCTTGCCCGGAATGGGCTGCGTCCACCACCCGGCCGGCCGCACTGCCCCCGGACGGGCAGGCTGCACGCCGTACGGCGGATCGGTGAAGTAGATCGAGCCGTCGGACTTCACCACGATGTCGTTGGGGCTGTTGAGCCGCTTGCCCTGGAACCGGTCAGCCAGGGCCGTCCGCGTGCCGTCGTCGGCGATGCGGCTCACACGGCGGCCGTCGTGCTCGGCGGCGAGCAGCCGGCCCTGGCGATCGAGCGTCAGACCGTTGGACGTGCCCGTCGTGAACGTTGTCAGCTCCGGGCCCTCCGGGAGCCGGCGCCAGCGGACGATGCGCGTGTTGGGAATGTCGCTGAAGAGCAGCTCGCCGCCCCGCCACACCGGCCCCTCGGTGAAGCCGAGCCCACTGGCGATGCGCTCGATGGGAGCGTCGGGGGCGACGAGATCGTGTAGACCCGGGTCGTGCGTTTCGAGCGGTGGCATGATGCCTCCTCGATCCAGGATGTTCGGCGATGGTACCCTGGAGGGCCACTCATGAACATCCAGTTCGGCCTGATGCTGCGCGCGCAGTTTCCAGCGGACGACGACATGCAAGCGCGCTTCGCCGAGCTCGTCGAGCAGGCGCGCCTGGCCGACCGGCTCGGCTTCGCCTCACCAAGGGCATGCACTACAGCGCCGCCCCGTGGCGAGACCTGCAGCAGTTCCCGTTCCTGTCGCGCATCATGGCCGACGCGCCCCATCTCCGGCTGAACTTCGACGAGCTGCACATGCTGGCCGAGGAGGTCTTCCCGCGAGTGCGGCAGGGCTGACTCTCGATGAACGAGACGCGCACGCTGGCCCGCTTTGTCGTGGAAACGCGGTTCGCCGATGTGCCGAACGGCCTCGTCGAGAACTGCAAGATCGGCGTGCTCGACGCCTTCGGCGCCGGCTTCGTCGGATCCGTCCAGCCGTGGACCCGGCGTATCCTGTCGGTGGTCCA
>JBOHPM010000186.1:0-6317 GCA_050731715.1 Candidatus Rokuibacteriota bacterium | reverse complement strand
CCGCGCGCCGGCGTCCTCGGGAAATCGTCCGCCTTCACCCGCGCCACGCTCAGACCTCAACATCGACCGAGAGATCGAGGACGCCGTCACAAACCACTTGACGGTCGGTCCTTCCATATCAGCTAGCCCGGCACCTCAGCGAGCAGACGGCCGAAGGCCGGCAGCCGGTCGGCGCTGTTGAACGCGCGCAGCATCGCCCAGAACGACGCCTGGTTCGTGGTCACCACCGGCTTCTTGAATTCCCGCTCCCAGGCGGCCACCGCCGACATCGTCGGGAAATTGCCCCCGGGCACCACGAAGACCTCGATCTCCGGCCGGTCGATCCGCGCGAACGCCTCGCGCGCGTTCTGCGGACCGAGCTGCCCGATCGCATACGCATCGGTCGCGCCAAATCCTTCGAGGGCGACCGTGTGGAGCCCATGCTTCGTCTCGAAATAGCGGGCGGCACGTTGGTTGACGACCTCTGAATAGGGAGACACGATGGCGACGCGGCGCGCGCCGAGAGCCCGCACGGCGCGGCCAACCGCCTGCGCTGACGTGATCGCGGGAACGCCGGCTCCGGCGCTCATCCGCTTGGTGACCACCTCGTCGTAGTCCTCGGCAAAGAGACTGGCCGACGTCTGGGCCAGGATCACCATCTCCACCTTGGCCGTCCCCAACAAGTGCGACTGATAGTCGATATCCTCATCGCGACTCGGCGAGAAGCTCCCGCCACTCGACTTGAGGCGCCCGGCGTGGGCCTGGTACGTCGCCGGCAACAGCCGGCACTCGATCTCGACCGTCGTGTTCGTTGAGGGTATCAGCACGCCGAAATGTCGAGTCATGGTCAGACCTTCCCGGCGCCGAGGCGCCGACACCTGAGGTCGTGATCGTGCGGAGTATACCCTGCACGGCTCTCAAGCCTCGTCCAGGATCGTGACAGATGCTAGACTCCGCCTTCGGGCGTGAGGGGTAGCCGGGAGCACGGCGCCAGCGCGGTTAACCACTCGTTCGCACTCAGGAGGAGATCGCCATGAAACGCTCGTCCGTCGTCACCACGGGGTTACTGGTCATCGGGTTGATCGCTCTGGGCTACGCAGCCACCGTGTCCGGTCAGTCCGACGCGGGCTGGACCACGCTCATCGACGGCACCAAAGGCCTGGACAACTGGAATCGCGTCGGTGATGCCAACTGGAGAGCGGCGGACGGCGCCATCGTCGCCGACAAGGGCAAGGGTGGCTTCCTCGTCTCGAAGAACTCCTACAAGGACTTCCAGATCCGGGCGGAGTTCTGGGCGGATCACACCACGAACAGCGGCATCTTCATCCGCTGCGCCGATCCGAACAAGATCGCCGCCGCCACTTCCTACGAGGTGAACATCTTCGACCAGCGCCCCGAGCCGTCCTACGGCACCGGGGGGATCGTCGATTTCGCCAAGGTCTCGCCCATGCCCAAGGCCGGCGGCAAGTGGAACACCTACGAGATCACGGCCAAGGGCTCCCAGCTCACGGTGGTGCTGAACGGAGTCCAGACCGTCAACATCCAGGACAGCAAGTTCGCGCAGGGACCGTTCGCCCTGCAGTTTGGCAATCTGCCCAAGGACGCCCCGGGCGGCGCCATCAAGTGGCGCAAGGTGCAGATCAAAACCCTGTAGGAATGGTTGATGGGGGGGCCCCGAACGGCCCCCCCCGTTCGGCGCGCCCCGGCAGCGCCGTGGCGCGCCTCTGGACTGCGTGCACTCAGGGAGGTGTGTCTGGCGATTCCGCCGCCGTCACCGTAGACTCGGTCTCCGTGACCGAGCGTGAAGCCCTGGCCGCCCTCCGCGGCACCGACCCCGTGCTGGCGGTGCGCGCGGAGGCCGCGCTGTGGGCGATGTGGACGAGGTCGGCCGACGGCGAGGTCAACCTGCTCATGCGGGACGGCGTCGCGGCCATGGAGGCGCGGCGCTTCGAGGACGCCGAGCGGCTCTTCACGCGCATCATCGAGCGTGTGCCTGGCTTCGCGGAAGGGTGGAACAAGCGCGCGACCGTCCGCTACCTCGCCGAGGACTTCCTGGGCGCCATCGCCGACTGCGAGGCCACCCTGGCGCGCAATCCGGACCACTTCGGCGCGCTGTCGGGCCAGGGGCTCTGCCATCTCGCGCGCGGCGAGGCCCGCGAGGCAGCGGCGCTCTTCCGCCGCGCGCTCGCGGTGCACCCGCACCTCGAGGCCGCCCGCGAAAACTTGAGAGTCGCTCTCGCGAACGCCGTTCAGGGCAACGGACACTGATCCGAACTTGCCAACACGGTCCCCGGCGAGGCAGACTGTCGCCGCACCGCTGAGAACGAGTTCGGGAGGAGAGCGCGCATCATGGCCGGAATCCTGACGGTCGAGACGCCGCATGATCTGACGTCGCACGTGGGCGAGGAACTAGGCCCGTCGGAGTGGATGACTATCGATCAGGCGATGATCGACAAGTTCGCCGACGCCACCGGCGATCACCAGTGGATTCATGTCGACGTGGAGCGCGCGGGGCGCGACATGCCGGGCGGCAAGACGATTGCCCACGGCTACCTCACGTTGTCCCTGGTGCCCCGACTGGCCGCCACGCTGGTGAAGATCCACACGGCGAGGCGCGGTATCAACTATGGTTCGAACCGCGTGCGCTTCACGGCGCCGGTTCCGGCCGGCGCCCGCCTGCGTCTGCGCCTGAAGATCGCCAAGGTCGAGCCCGTCGAGGGCAACGGTGTGCGTGTCACCAACGAGGTGACGATGGAGATCGAGGGTCAGAGCCGGCCGGCGCTCGTCGCGGAGATCATGGGCATCCGCTACGCCTGAGCGCGGCCCGATCTTTTAGACGCCTTCCCGTGGTTAGCGCGCTCTACAACACGCCCTCGCTCTTCAAGGCGGCAACATCGCCGGCGCCGAGGCCAAGCCAGGTGCTCAGCACGTCGGCATTGTGCTGGCCCAGGAGGGGCGAGGGCGTGAGCCGCGCCGGCTGACCGTCAACCCGCACCGGCCAGGTCGGCATCTTGAACAACCCGTTCGGGTGCTCCATCACCTGCATGATGCCGCGCTTCTCGAACGTCGGATCCTGTTGCAGCTCCATCGTGTCGAAGACCGCACCGGCCGGCACCCCGACGCCGCTGACCAGCTCCATGGCCTCTTCCTTGGTGTGCTGGCGCGTCCACTCGGTGATGAGAGCATCGACCTCAGCCTCACGCTCGAGGCGAGCGGTCGCAGTGGCGAAGCGCGGGTCGTCGATCAGCTCCGGGCGCCCGATCAGCTTCATCAGCCGCCCCCAATGCTCGGGATTGCCGCGGCTCGTGGTGATGTAGATCCAGTCGTTGGAGCCGAGAGGTTTGCACTGATAGAGGCCGGAGGGCACGTTGGTGCCGGCGATGGTCTTCCCGCCGCGGCGTGGCGCCGCTTTGCCGGTGCGGGCCTGGGTGGCGAAGCACGTGCGCATGTAGTGGAGCATGGCGTCCTGCATCGCCACTTGCAGTCTTCGGCCTTTGCCGGTCCGCTGCCGCTCGTGCAGCGCCCCCAGGATGGTCACGGCCATCACCATGCCGGTGCCGGTATCGCCAAAGCTCGGGCCGGGCTTGACCGGCGGCCGGTCGGGCTCCCCGGTCACGCTGATCATGCCGCCGGCGGCCTGGGCGATCATGTCGAAGGCGAGGCCGTTCTCGTACTTGCTGCCGGCACCGAATCCCTGGATCTGGCAATAGATGATGCGGGGGTTGATCTTCTTCACCTCGTCATAGCCGAGCCCGAGGCGGTCGATCGTCCCCGGCGCCATGTTCTCGACCGTGATGTCGGCCTGCTTTAGCACCGCCTTGACGAGCTCGAGCCCGCGCGGCGATTTGAGGTCGATGGCCAGCGATTTCTTGTTGGCGTTGAACATGTGGAAATACCACGGGTCGTCATCAGGTTTCCCGGGTCGCAGCCGGCGGCCGGGATCGCCAGTCTTCGGGTTCTCGATCTTGACCACCTCGGCGCCCAGCCAGGCGAGCGCCTCGGTGCAGGATGTCCCTGCCTCGAACTGGGTGAAATCGACGACCCGGATGCCGGCGAGACAATCGAGGTCCTGACAGTTGCCACTCATCGCTGATCCCCTCCTGCGGCTTCGGCTGGGTCGGAGAGATGGTACTACGTGAGCCCTTGACATGGCTGCCGGGCACCAACATCCTGGCTCGCGCCGAGGCCACGATGACGGGAGGAGGGCGAGCATGAAGACACGGGCGCTCGGCCGGGGCGGGCTGGTAGTCTCGGCCATCGGGTTGGGTCTGGGCAGCGCGACGACGAATTTCGGCGAGCGGGACGACGCCGAGCAGATCGCCACGATGCGGCGGGCCCTCGACCGCGGCGTGAACTTCTTCGATACGTCGGACGCCTATGCCGGGGGCCGGCACGAGCAGCTCATCGGGCAGGCCATCCAGGGCCGGCGCCACGAGGTGGTCCTGGCCACGAAGTTCGGCAACCTCGATCTGCCGGGCGGCAAGAAGGGCTACAACGGACGACCGGAATACGTTCCCCGGGCCTGCGAGGCGAGCCTCCGGCGGCTCGGCGTCGACGTCATCGATCTCTACTACCTGCACCGCATCGATCCCGATGTGCCGATCGCGGAGACCGTCGGCGCCATGGCCCAGCTCGTGCGAGCGGGCAAGGTCCGGTACCTCGGCTTGTCGGAAGCCGGGCCGAAGTCCCTCGAGTCCGCGAACCGGATCCACCCCATCGCCGCGCTGCAGACCGAATACTCGCTGTGGAGCCGCCACGTGGAGGCCGACATCCTGCCCGCCTGCCGCCGACTCGGCATCGGGTTCGTCGCCTACTCACCGCTCGGCCGCGGGCTGCTCACCGGCAACATCCGCCGGTTGGACGACATCGCGCCGCACGACCGGCGCCGGATCCATCCCCGGTTCCACGCGGGAAACCTCGAACGCAACCTGGAGCTCGTGCAGTCCCTGGAGCGGATGGGCGCGGCCCATGGCCTCACCGCGGCGCAAGTCGCGCTGATCTGGCTGCTGAGTCGCGGGGACGACGTGGTGCCGATTCCCGGCACCAAGCAGCGGCGTTATCTCGACGCCAACGCCGCGGCCGCCCAGATCGCGCTCAGTCCCGGAGAGCTGGAACACTTGAGCGAGGTGTTTCGCCCGGGTGCGGCCGCCGGCGAACGCTATCCGCCGGGGTACTTCACGACGCTCGGCGCCTAGGGAGCCGGCGCCGCCGCTTTGACCACACGACACAGCGTGGAGCGATGCGGAGTGCCGCCGCTGACCGGATCGTGCTGGTCGTTGAGGACGAGCAGATTCTGGTTGGCGCCGGCTTCGCTGAAGGGGTCGAAGCCCGGCAGGCCCAACTCGGGGCAGGCTTCCCACCAGCCGTGGGAGCAGCAGACGACCCCGGGGAGAATCACGTCGGTGACGTGCGCCTGAGCCCGGACCCGGCCACTCGGGGTCTCGACGACAATCCACTCGCCTGACGTCACGCCGAAGCGCTTCGCCGTCTCGGGATGGATCTCGGCGGTGGGATTCGGCGCGGTCTTTCTGAGGCTCGCCAGTCCGCGGAGCTGGCTGTGCATGTACTGCGGGCGCTTGGCGTTCGTCAGCACGAGCGGGAAGCGCTCGCTCAGGTCCGGACGGCTCCGCGGGCTCAGGGCCGGCTCGACGTAGGACGGGAGCGCCGGGAGGCCGTGCTCGGCGAAGCGAGTGGCGAAGATCTCCACCTTCTTCGTCGGCGTCGCGAATCCCCGCGCGGCTCCGCGGCCCTCGTCGATCTCCGCGAACTTCCGGTAGCGCAACGGCGTCCCGTTCGTGGCGATCCCGTAAGGCCGCGCGCGTAGCGCCTCGAGGCTGACGCCGGCCGGCTCCAGGACGTGGCGATACCCCGCCTCGATGTCGCCTTCCCAGAAGACGTTGCCGAGACCGAGCCGGGTCGCCAGGCCGAAGATGATCTCGACGTCCGAGCGGCGCTCGTAGAGGGACGGCACCACGGCTTCGCGGAACTGGACGTGGGCCATGGCGTCGAGCGGATAGCGGTGGCCGACCTTGAGGGCGGAGGATTCCAGCCAGCTCGCGGCGGGCAGCAGCACGTCGGCGAAGCGGCTCGTCGGCGTGTGCGTGAGCTCGATCTGGGCGAAGAACTCGAGCCGCTCGAGCGCGCGCCGACCACGCAACGCGTCGCCGTTGGCCAGCAGCATGTTGGCGCCGAACGACACCAGCGCCCGCACCGGGTACGGCTCGCCGTCGAGGATCGCGCGGTAGAGATCGTAGGCAGTGACTGTGCCCGGCGTGGCCGGCGGGCCGATGGGCCGCTCCGCTCGTCCCAGCCGCACCGCGGCCATGGCGCTCGGCAGC
>JBOHPM010000185.1:0-6332 GCA_050731715.1 Candidatus Rokuibacteriota bacterium | reverse complement strand
GACGTTCTTTACCTCGGAGATGCGGTTGGCCGGGAAGCCGCCCTGGCGGGCGTGCTCGCGGATCATCTCCTCGTTGGGCGCGATGTAGACGCAGTAGACCTTATCGGCGGTCACGTAGCTCTGGACCCACTGGATTCTGGGACCGAGCTTGCCGAGCACGCTGCACGATTTCTGGGAGATGGCCTGTAGATCGGTGGCGCTGAGCTTGCCAGCGCCGGGGATGTCGCGCTCGATCACGTACTTCGGCATGGTTGACCTCCTCGAGGTGTTCGGTGGGCCACTCTAGGCGCCGCTCTGAGGCCGCGTCAAGGAGCGCTTTCAGATCGTGAGCGGCAACGTGAAGGTGAAGGTCGAGCCCACCCCCACTTGACTCTGGACCCAGATCCGTCCGCCGTGGAGCTCGATGAACTTCCGGGAGAGGGCGAGCCCGAGCCCCGTGCCCTCCACGTGCTTCGCCGTCGCACCGACCTGACGGAACTCCTCGAACACCGCCTCCTGGTCTTCGGGCGCGATGCCGACGCCGGTGTCGGCCACCGAGATCTCGGCCATGCCGTCGACGATGGCCGCGCGCACCTCGATCCGCCCGCCCTCGGGCGTGAACTTCAAGGCGTTCGACAAGAGGTTCAGCAAGACCTGCTTGATCTTGCGCTCGTCGGCCCGGATCTGGCCCAGACGCTGATCGACCGACTGCCGCAGGGTGATGTCGCGGCGGGCGGCACGGTCACGCACGAGCATGAGGGCGTTGTCGATGGCCTGGGACACCTCGAAGTCCGTCCGGTCGAGGTCCATCCGCCCGGCCTCGATCTTCGACAGATCGAGGATGTCGTTGATGAGGGAGAGCAGATGCTGGCCGGAGGCGTAGATATCTTTCAGGTATTCGTCCTGCTTGTCGGTGAGGTCGCCGAACATGCGTTCCGTGAGGGCCTCGGAGAAGCCGATGATGGCGTTGAGCGGCGTCCGCAGCTCATGCGACATGTTGGCCAGGAACTCGGACTTGTGCTGGCTGGCGACTTCGAGCTGGTGGCTCTTGTCGGCGATCTCCCGGAAGAGGCGAGCGTTCTGGATGGCCAGGGCCGACTGGGTGGCGAAGGTCTTGAGCAGCTCCACGACCTCCGGAGGGAACTCGCCAGGCGTCTTCTTGTTGACGGTGAGTCCGCCGATGAGCTGGTCTTCGCGTAGCAACGGGATGGCGAGCAGGGCGCGGGTCCCCGTGCGGGCGAGGATGTCGCGGAGAGGCCCGCGATAGGCGTCCTCCGCGGCGATGTCGGGGATCTGGACGGGTTGGCGAGTGATCGCCATGCGCCCCTGGACGCCCTCACCTTTGCGGATCGGGGTGCGCCGGGCGATGGCGACAACCTCCTCGTCGAGGCTGTGGGTGGTGCGCAGGTGGAAGGCTTCACTCGCCTCGTCGTACTCGAAGACCGAGCAGGCGTCGGCCCCGGCGAGCTGGCTGGCTCGGGCCACGATGGTCTGGAGAACCGTGTCGAGGTCGAGTGTTGAGCTGAGTGTCCGGCCCACCTCGCCGAGCGCGGTGAGCTGCTCGACGGAGCGGGTAAGCTCGGCGGTTCGTGCCTGCAGCTCGGTGAGCAATCTCGCGTTCTCGACGGCGATCACGGCCTGGTCGGCGAAGGTGGTCACCAGCTCGATCTGCTTGTCGGTGAATGGACGGACGTCTTCGCGCCAGATGAAAAAGACGCCGATGGGCGCGCCCTCTCGAAGCATCGGCACCCCGAGCACCGTCCGGAAGCGGGCAATGCGTTGAGCCTCCGCCCAACGGTAGTCTGGGTCGGCCAGGATGTCGGGGAAATGGATCGTTCGCCGTTCAAGCGCCACCCGCCCGACGACCGTGTCCCTCCCGACGGTGACCGGAGTTCGGTAGATGTAATCACGATGCTCGGGCGTGGTGCCGTAGTCGGCGACGCCGCGGTACACGTCACCGTCGCGCCTGAATATGAACCCCTTGTCGGTTCCGCAGAGCCGAGTCGCGCTCTCGATGAGCGTATCCAGCACGGGCTGGAGATCGAACGTCGAGCGGCTGATGACCTTGAGCACGTCGCTCGTCGCCTTCTGCTGCTCCAGGGCCTCGGTGAGCGCCCGGTTGCGCTCCTCCAGCTCTCTGAAGAGCCGGACGTTCTCGATGGCAATGACGGCCTGGTCGGCGAAGGTTTGCAGGAGCGCGATTTGTTCGTCCGGGAACCGGCCGCGGACCCGTCGGCCGATCAGAATCGCCCCGATCGCGTGGCCCTCTCGCCGCATGGGGACACTCAGAACGCTGCGAAAGTCGGACAAGCGCGCGAGTCTGAGCCCGTCGGGAGGAAGCGCGCCCTCAGCGTCGACGTCCGCCAAATGAACGACCGCGTTTTCAAGAACGGCACGACAGGGCATGAGCGACGACGTGACCGGGGCGGGATAGGCGGCAGCCACTTCGGCTGCATACGGATGCTGATGCTGAATCCCGACCAGGTGCACCAGATCACCCTCACGCCGATAGACGGTCGCCAACGTTGCCTCGCACAGGGTCACCGCGCTCCGTAGGATGGCGTTGTACACGGGCTGGACGTCGGTGGGCGAACTTGCGATGACGCTGAGGATCTCGCTGGTCGCGGTCTGTCGCTCCAACGCCTCGTTGACCTGAGCGTGCGCCGCCGTCAACGCCGTGTTCTTCTCCTGCAGTTCGGCGAACAGCCGGACGTTCTCAATGGCGATGACGGCCTGGTCGGCGAAGGTCCGGACGAGATCGACCTGGTGCGGGGGGAACGGACCGCGCTCGCGGCGAGCCACGTTGATCAGCCCCACCGGGACCCCCTCCCTCAGCATCGGAACGGAGATGATCCCTCGATATCCCAGCGCCCGCGCCATGTGCTGAGAGGCGGGGATCTCGTCATCCGCGCTCGCGTCTTCGGACTGGACGACCGTGCGGTCGAGGATCGCACGGCCGGTAATCCGCTCTCGATTCGGTGTCGCCGGGAAGCGCTGGCGTTGCAGCTCGTCGGCGTCGGGAGTGTAGCCATGACCGGCCATGAAGTGAATCAACGAGCCATCGAAGCGGAAGGCGGCGGCGAAGACGCCGTTGCATAGACGGACGGCACTTCGGACGATGGCCTCGAAGACGGGCTGGACGTCGGTCGGCGAGCTCGAGATGACGCGGAGAATCTCGCTGGTTGCCGTCTGCTGGTCCAGCGCCTCGGTCACCTGCGCGTGGGCCTGCGTGAGCGCACGGTTCTTCCCCTGGAGCTCGGTGAACAACCGCACGTTCTCGATGGCGATGACGGCCTGGTCGGCGAAGGTCTCCAGAAGGGCGATCTGCTCGGGGGTGAACGGCTGCGCCTCGGCCCGCCGGAGGACGAGAGTCCCGATTGCCCCGCCCTCCTTCACGAGCGGCACCGAGACGGCGGTGCGGAACCCTGACCGCTCGGCGATCGGCCGGCCCCGGGGGAACTCCCGCGAGGTCAGGAAGTCCTCCACGTGGACGGTTCGGCATTCAACGACGGCCCGGCCGGACGCGGAGTCGCGGTCGAGCGGGAGGCTCAGACTGCCCTCCGTGATCGGAAGGGGACCCTGATGGGCCGCCCTGACCAGTTGGTTGCCCTCCACCAGGAAGACGAGGGCATCGGAGGCCCCACACACCCGGCCGGCATGCTCGACGATGGTCTCCAGCACGGGCTGGATGTCCGTCGCCGATCGCGAGATGACGCGCAGGATGTCAGCGGTCGCCGTCTGCTGTCCCAGAGCCTCCTTCGTCTCATTGAACAGGCGGACGTTCTCGATCGCGATGACCGCCTGAGCGGCGAATGTTTCGATCAGGCCGACGTGGGCGTCCGTGAACGCGTCAACCTCGCGGTGGGTCAGGCCGATCGCGCCGATCACCTCCCGATGTCGGAACATCGGGACGATGAGTATGCTGCGAACGTCGCGGGCCCGCAGGCTCGCGAGCACGTCCGGAGGGTAGTGCGGGTCGACCTCGACCTCAAGATCAGCCACTCGCCACACACTTCCGGTGCGGAGGACCCGCCCGGCCGGTCCCTGGATGCTGCTCAGTTGACGCGGGTAGATCCGGCGCCAGTCCTCGGCCTGCTGGGGGGTGAAGTTGTGTTGGGCGACGGTGTGCACCGTCCCCCCATCCAGGCGATAGACCGTTCCGTAGATCGCGCCACACAATCGGGCGGCGTTCCTGATGATCGCGTCGAAGACGGGCTGCACGTCCGTCGGCGACTGGCTGATCACGCGCAGGATCTCGCTCGTCGCGGCCTGCTGCTCGAGCGCCTCCGCCAGGCGCCTCTCGAGGTCGCCGACCTCGGAACCGGCCTTTGCCTTCGTTCTGACACGCCGACGCATCGCCTGTCCTCGCCTGCGACGGGGGTTACGACCGTCCCGCGGGCGGCGACAGGCTAGACGAACGCATGCAGACAGGCAAGTGGGCGAGGGCGAAATGCTCGTGGGCGGAATTGCCCAGGCCGGTCACCTCGGTCACCCTTGAGCCATCCGTTCAAGCGAGTACTGGAGGTTGGAGCGCGCCTGGGCCTCGAGCAGCTCTGCGAAGTAATCGATGGCGTAGATTCGAGGGCGTTCGAGGAACCGGGCGAGAATAGCGCCGCGTGCCGTGCGAAACACCTCTTCGGGCACCCACGAATATTCGCACCGAATCTGCGATTCGTATTCGATGAACCGTGAGCGAGGTGCGCCGAGGATCGACAGGTCGGTGTCGAGGAGGACCGCGTCGTCGGCGGAGCCCCGGGAGCCGGCGTGCTTGGTGGCCAGGATGAGACCCGAAATGCGCTCGGCCTGCTCGGTGGCAGCGCCGACGGTGAAGAGAGACTGCTTGGCCCAGGCTGCGCTCTGCTCTTCGGAGTCGGCGGCCCGAGGATTGTAGATGGCGTCGTGGAACCAGAGTGCCAGCTCGACCTCGAATGGGTGCGGAGGGAGATGCCGGGCGCCGTCGAAGTGAGCGAAGCACTCCTTGAGATGCTGGAGGGTGTGATAAGCGCGGTGGGCCTCGCTGTAGCGGAGGCAGAGGTCCTCGTAGATCCCTGGAGGCGGCGCGAGCCCGAGGCCGCGCCAGGTGGCCTGCCAGCGTTCGCGGGTCGGCATGCGTCCTCCGCTACGTACCTAACGCCGCTGCAGCCGCTTTGTTAGGCCGTGGCCTGCCAACAGATGTATCTCGCCTCAGTTGTCTTGCCGCAGGCCTCGATGAACGGCTTGAAGTCGAAGCCAGGAAAGCGAGCCGAGAGCTGATCCCACAGTTGATCAAAGCCTTCGGCGTCCGTCGGGATCGAACAGCCGGAAGCTTGGCCCTCAAACAAGAGCCACATGTCGGGCCGCCAGGGCCCATCGGAAGTCGTGACCACAGAGACGCAACGAATATCCTCCCACCGGATCGCCTCGCGGTTCCTCTTCGGGTGCTCACACGCCACAACCTCGCCGGTAACGATGACGCAATATTCGCTCGAGGCGCTCCTGCGTGGTAGCAACGGCTCAATGATGTACAGGAGTATGCCCAGACCGCTCACGATGGTTGCCCACCATCCGGCGTCATCGCCCGTAAGTATCATCGCGGCACCAATTCCAGTGAAGGCAAGACTGACAGCGAGAAAGCCAAGGCCAAGTTGTCGCGGCCTGGCCGCTTTGCCGGCCACGACCCTTCGCCACAGTGTATCGACCTTCCGCCGCGCGAGCCACGGAGCCAGCCAGCGATCAAAGGCCCAGAAGGCGAGCAAGGTAACGACGCCGCCGGCAATGGCGAACAAGATGGCGGGGACGTTCATGGATGACATCGGACGGCCGCGCGACTAAGGTGAAGCCGTCGATATCAGGTGGTCGGCGCGTTTTTCCATTTCCGTTTCCATTCAGAGATTGACTTCTTCGCGGCCTTTCTTTGCGTCTCATTGCAGTACTTTGCAATGAGGACACGAGCCGATGTGGTGGCCTGCACAGGATCATATTCCGCCGCAAGGTGGCTCCATACGTAGGCGTCAATCAAGTCCTGCTCGTTTTGATTCCTGGAAAACAAGAGTGTCGCTAGCATGCCCATCGCGCGGGTATGTTTTTGCGCGGCCGCCTTTTTCAGCCACTCGATGGCTTGGGAATCGTCTTTGTTGACCCCGGCGCCCCTCGCATACATCGATCCCAGATAGAACTGTGCCTGGTCGTTGCCGTTGTCGGCGGGGGCTTGGAACCAGTGCGCCGCCTGTTTATAGTCCTGGTCGATCCCGTCTCCGGAGTAGTACAGGATTCCCAAAAACAATTGGGCTGTCGGGTGGGATTGTTCAGCAGCCTTTCGGTACCATGACGCTGCAACGGCGTGATCTTGAGGTACGCCATGGCCGGCGTCATAA
>JBOHPM010000184.1:0-6349 GCA_050731715.1 Candidatus Rokuibacteriota bacterium | reverse complement strand
CGCCGACCGTCCCTACACGCAGGTGAGTGGAGGCGAGCGCCAGCTCGCCCTCATCGCCCGCGCGCTGGCCCAGGAGCCCCGCGTCCTCGTCATGGACGAGCCGACCGCCAGCCTGGACTTCGGCAACCAGGTGCGCGTGCTCACCCAGGTGCGGGCGCTGGCGCGCCGGGGCATCGCGGTCATCCTGTCCACCCACGATCCCGATCAGGCCTTCCTGTGCGCGGATCGGGCCGCGCTGCTGCACGAGGGGCGGCTGGCCCGGCTGGGCGCGCCCGATGACGTCGTCACGCCCGCCAGCCTGCGGGAGACGTACGGTGTCGAGGTCGAGGTGAAGGAGCTCACGGGAGCGGATGGCCGCCGGCTGAGGGTCTGCGTCCCCCGGCTCGGCGAATCCCCGCGGGCGATGGCATAGTAAGACGGCGATCGGAAGGAGGGCTCATGAGACGTCTCGTCGCGCTGGCCCTGCCGGTGGTGCTGCTCGCAGGCGCCGCGGCTCCGGCCTCGGCGCAGGAGCTGGTGCTCTCCGTCGCCATCAGCATGAAGGAGGCGGTGGAGGAGCTGGGCCGTCGGTTCACCGAGCAACGTCCCGGCGTGACGGTGCGCTACAACTTCGGGGCCTCCGGGGAGCTGCAGAAGCAGATCGAGGCCGGCGCGCCCGTCGACGTCTTCATCTCGGCCGCGACCCGTCAGATGGATGAGCTCGAGCGTGGAGGGTTCCTCGTCCCGGGGAGCCGACGAGAATTCGCCCGCAATGTTCTGGTGGCAGTCAAACCGGCCGATGAGCGACTGGATCTGCCCGGGCCGTCCGATCTCCTCGACCGCCGTGTCCAGCGGATCGCCGTGGGCAATCCCAAGACGGTGCCGGCGGGGCAGTATGCCGAGGAGAGCCTGCGCGCGCTCGGGTTGTGGGATCGGCTCAAGCCCAAGCTGATCTTCGGCGAGAACGTCCGCCAGGTGCTCGACTACGTCAGCCGTGGCGAGGTGCAAGTCGGCGTCGTGTACGCCACCGACGCGCTGACTCGAGCGGACCGGATCCGGCTGGCCTTCCGGTTTCCCGAGGACACGCACCGTCCGATCGTCTATCCCGCCGCCGTGGTGAAGGGGAGCCGGCATCCTGATCTCGCCGGGGCCTTTCTCGACCTGCTCGCCGGGCGCGAGGGGCAGATGGTGCTCCGGCGGCTCGGCTTCGAGGCGCCCGGGAGCCCATGAGCCGCGAGTATCTGGACGCTTTGGCGCTGTCGGTGCAGGTGGCGCTGCTGGCCACGCTGCTCAACGCGGCGCTCGGGATCCCGCTGGCCTACGCGTTGGCCCGACGTGTCTTTCCCGGCAAGACGCTGGTCGACCTGCTCGTTACGCTGCCGCTGGTGCTGCCGCCCACCGTGACCGGCTACTACCTCATCGTCCTGCTGGGCCGGCGCGGCTGGCTGGGGGCGCCGCTCTACGACGTGACGGGCTGGACGGTAGCCTTCACGTGGTACGCCGCGGTGATCGCCGCGACCGTGATGGCCCTGCCCTTGCTCGTGCGCACGGCGCGCGCGGCCATCGAGTCCGTCGATCGCGATCTGGAGAAGGCGGCCTACACGCTGGGGCGGCCGGAGTGGCGGACGGCGCTCGAGGTTACCCTGCCGCTGGCCGGGCGCGGCATCCTGGCCGGCCTCGTGCTGGCCTTCGCCCGCGCCCTGGGAGAGTTCGGCGCCACGTTGATGCTGGCCGGCAACATTCCCGGCCGGACGCAGACGGTGCCGCTGGCCATCTACACCGCGGTGCAGACGGGCGAGGCAGCCGAGGCGCTGCTCCTGGTGGCGGCGCTGACCGCGCTGTCCTGTGTCGTGCTCGTCGCGGCGGGCCGCCTGGGCGCGCGAGCGGCCTAGCATGGCCCGGCTCGAGGTTGCCATCGCCAAGCGGTTGCCGGGCTTCGCCCTCGACGTCGCGTGGAGCGGGGACGAGGGCGTGGTGGCGCTCTTCGGGCCCTCGGGGGCGGGCAAGAGCCTGACGCTGCACTGTCTGGCCGGGCTGACCCGGCCCGATCAGGGGCGCATCGTGGTCGACGGGCGCGTGTTCTTCGACGCCGCGACCACCGTCGAGGTGCCGCCCCAGCAGCGGCGGGTGGGGTACGTCTTCCAGAGCTACGCGCTGTTCCCGCACCTCACGGTCGCCGAGAACGTGGGCTTCGGACTGAGAGACCGACCTCGGCGACTGCGGCAGGAGCGGACGGGCGTCGTGCTGGAGCGTCTGGGATTGAACGGTCTGGGCGCCCGGCGCCCGGGCGAGCTCAGCGGCGGGCAGCGGCAGCGGGTGGCGCTGGGCCGGGCCCTGGCCATCGACCCCGCCCTGCTCCTGCTCGACGAGCCGCTGTCGGCGCTCGATGCGCCGATGCGCGTCGGGCTACGCGACGAGCTCCGCCGGGTGCTGCAGGACTGGGGGATCCCCGCGGTGATCGTCACCCACGATTTTGCCGAGGCCTATCGGCTCGGCGATCGCATCGTGGTGTACGAAGCGGGGCGGGTCATCCAGTCCGCCCTGTGCTCGGAGCTGCTCTGGCAGCCCGCGTCGGAGGCGGTGGCCCGGATCATGGGGATCCGCAATATCCTGCAGGGCACGGTGATCAAGGCCACGCCCGATCGGATCCAGCTCCGGTGGCGGGGCCTCACGCTGGAGGCAGTGAACTCCCCCACGCGCGCCTATCTGCCGCCGCCGGAGACGCCGATCGCTTTCTTCATCCGCCCCGAGTACGTCCGGCTGATCCGCAAGGACCGGGGCGCGCCCGATCCGGGTCACCACATGAACCTCATGACCGGACGGATCGTCGACGAGACCGACTTCGGCACCACGTGGGCCTTGCGGCTCAGGCTCGACGAGCCGGGGCCGCCGGCACAGGGTGAGTACGACCTGGAGGTCGAGGTGCCGCGCCTGGTCTACGAGATCCTCGAGATCGCGCGCGATCGTCGCTGGCAGCTCTCGATCCACCGCGGGTCGATCCAGGTGTTGCCCGGTTGACGACGCAACCCGTTCTCGCGCTGCACGACGTGGAAATCCGGCGCTTCGGCACCTTCATGCTGGACGTCCCGGAACTGGACGTACGCACCGGCGAGGTGCTGGCGGTGATCGGCCCCAACGGCAGTGGCAAGTCCACGCTGCTGCGTGTCCTGGGGCTGCTGCAGGCGCTCGACCGGGGTGAGGTGCGCTATCAGGGCCGCGTGGTGACGGCGGCCGAGGGGCTCAGCGTGCGCCGCCGGATGGCCACGGTCTTCCAGACGCCGATGCTGGCCGACACGACGGTCGAGGCCAACGTCGCCCTGGGCCTGGGTTTTCGTGGTGTCCCGGCCGCCGAGCGGGCGCCGCGCGTGCGCCGCTGGCTCGAGCGGTTCGGCATCGGCGCGCTGGGCTCGCGGCCGGCCCGCCTGCTCTCCGGTGGCGAGGCCCAGCGAGTGGCCCTGGCGAGGGCGCTGGTGCTCGAGCCCGAGGTCCTGTTGCTGGACGAGCCCTTTTCGGGCCTCGACGAGCCCACCCGGACGGCGCTGGCGCCCGAGCTCGCCGCCGTGTTGCGGGCCGAGCGTGTGACCACCGTGCTCGTGACCCACGACCGCGCCGAGGCCCAGGTCCTGGCCGATCGAGTGGGTGTCCTGATCGGCGGCCGCCTGCATCAGGTCGACGAGACGGCCCGCACGTTCCAGGCGCCGGTCTCCGAGGCGGTGGCCCGCTTCGTTGGCGTGGAGACGATCGTCAGCGGGGAGGTCATCGCCACGAGCCAGGGGGTCGTCGTGATCGACGTCGGGCGTTGCCGTCTCGAGGTCGCCGGCACAGCCCGGCCGGGGCAGCGGGTGCGAGTGGGCATCCGTCCCGAGGACGTCACCCTGGCCCAGCCGCCGGAGGGCCCGGCGCTGACCAGCGCCCGCAACCACCTGGCGGGGACGGTGCTCCGCGTCACGCCGGGCAGCCCGGTCCGTGTCCTGGTCGACGTGGGGTTCCCCCTGGTGGCTGCCGTCACCCCGCGCTCGGCCCAAGAGCTGGGGCTCACGGCGGGGAGCCCAGTCACCGCCATCTTCAAGGCCAGCGCGGTACACGTCATAGACCAGGCGGTTCTTGACACCCCCAGCCGTCCGAGGCTATATGTGAGTCACCCGCAACCAGAGGTATCGGACGGGGGTGGGGATTGATTGAGACAAACCTCAAGCCAGCGACCGCCAGGTCGCTGGCGTTGCGTTCTTCCGACCTGTCGCGACACCTGCCGCGCCGCCCTCAAGGAGGCCATGCATGACCCAGGAGAGCCTCATCGAGCGACTCATGGCCGAGAACGATGAGTTCCGTCGCCTCCGGACCGAGCATCAGGACCACGACCGTGATCTGGAGGCGCTGAAAGGAGCATCCCCGCTCTCTCCTGAGCAGCAGTGGCGCATGACGGAGCTCAAGAAGCTCAAGCTGATGGCCAAGGATCGGATGGAGGAAATCATCCGGCACGCGCGCGTCACGGCCTGACGCCGCGCCGGTCGAGGTCTTCCCCCATGCCGCGGACCGCGGCCAAAGCGCTCCGCGGACTCACCCACCTGGGATCCCAGGGCGATGCCCGCATGGTCGACGTGTCCCCCAAGCCGGAAACGGCGCGCCAGGCGGTGGCCCGGGCCGTCGTGAAGATGACGCCGCGCACCCTTCGCCTCGTTCGTGCCGGTAACGCTCCCAAGGGGGACGTGCTCGGAGTGGCGCGGACGGCCGGCATCATGGCGGCCAAGCGCACGCACGAGCTGATTCCCCTGTGCCATCCGCTCCGCATCACCGGGATCGACATCGAGTTCAAGGACGACGTGCGCCGGGGTGAGCTCACGGTACAGGCGCGGGTGCGGACCGTCGACAAGACCGGCGTGGAGATGGAGGCGCTGACGGCCGTCAGCGTGGCGGCCCTCGCCGTCTACGACATGGTGAAAGCGGTGGAGAAAGGTGTCACCATCGCCCGCGTGGAGCTGCTCGAGAAGACCGGGGGTAAGTCCGGCCACTGGAAGCGGCGAACGTGAAGACTGCACTGATCCACTCCGACCAGTACGCGCGGTTCGATTACGGACCGGAGCACCCGCTGCGCATGGAGCGCCTGGAGCTCACCTGGCGGCTGATGGAGGCCTATGGCCTCACCACGCTGGCCGGGGCTGACGTGAAGTCCCCCGACCCGGCCGAGGAAGCGGAGCTGCTGTGCTTCCACACCGAGGAATACCTGGCCGTTCTCAAGGCCGCCAACACCGGTCGGGCTCCGGCGGCCGTGGTCTGTCGCTATGGGCTGGGTCCCGGCGACAACCCCGTGTTTCCCGGCCTCTGGGAGGTCGCGCGCCTGGCCGCGGGCGGCTCGCTGCTGGCCGCCCGGCTCGTGGCGAGCCAGCAGGCCCGGCGCGCCTTCCACTTCGCCGGCGGACTGCACCACGCCATGCCGGACCGCGCCTCGGGCTTCTGCTACGTCAACGATGCGGTGCTGGCGATCCTTCACCTGCGCGCCCGGGGACTGCGGGTCGCCTACATCGACATCGACGCTCATCACGGCGACGGGGTTCAGGCCGCGTTCTACTCGGATCCCAACGTGCTGACCATCTCCACCCACGAGCGGGGCGACCGACTCTTCCCGGGCACCGGGTTCGTCGAGGAGATCGGGGAGGGCGAGGGGCGCGGCTACTCCGTGAACCTGCCGCTGGACGCGCTCACGGACTCTGCCGTGTACCTGCCCGCCTTCGAGGCCGTCGTGCCCCCACTCGTGCGAGCCTTCCGTCCGGACGTGGTGGTGGCCCAGCTGGGCATCGACTCCCACCGGACCGATCCGCTCACGCATCTGGCGCTCGACGTCCAGGGCTTCGCGCGGGCGGTAGGCCGCATCGTCGAGCTGGCTCCGCGGCTGGTGGCCCTCGGAGGTGGCGGCTACGACATCGGCAACGTGGCCCGGGCGTGGACCGCGGCCTGGGCGGTGATGAACGGCATCGAGCTGCCGGCCGAGCTGCCGGTGGCGTTCCTCGAGCGCGCCGCCGGATCGCGTGTCGTCCGGGCGCGGGCGCTCTGGGACCCACCAGCCGCGCAGGACGAGGATCGCCGGAAGCTGGTTCAGGAGTATGTCGCCCGCCAGGTGGACGCCATCCAGCGCCTCATCTTCCCGCTGCATGGGTTATGAGAGTGACCGTGGTCGCAGCTCACGCGATTGGGGAGGTTTGGAGGGGGCGAGCCTCTTGCCCCCTCCAAGCTAATGTCACCGGCGTGCTACAGTGGCGGGCAACGGCGTCACTGACGCCGTCTGGAGGGCCCGAGCGTGCGCGGTGTGCTGATCACGTTCGAGGGCGTCGAGGGGTCGGGCAAGTCCACCCAGCTCGCGCGCCTCGGACGATGG